>JANPCW010000875.1:0-9448 GCA_031431155.1 Janthinobacterium sp.
TTCTACGCGAACCCGAATGCGGCCGCCACCAAATTCGTCAAGAAGACAATCACCGAGAACAAGACAATCTACTTGTCTGACGAAGACAAAAAGAAAATGATCGTGCCCGAACCTGCGAACGCGGACATCCGGCGCACGATGACACGGGTCTATACCAAGTTCAAGACGGGCCTTTAAGGGCGCAAATCCATGCCCCTGGCGCGTGCCGGGGGCGGCCGCTGCATGCCAGCTTCCGGGCCCAGCCCCACTCCATAGAACCAACATGACAATTGCTCAACCCGCCGCCGGCACAGCTTCCGCCACCAGTGCCGGCCAGCCCTTTTTGTTGATCCGCAACCTGGTCAAGGAATTCGACGGCGTGCGCGCCGTGGACGATGTGACCATCACGATCAACAAGGGTGAAATCTTCGCGTTGCTGGGCAGTTCCGGTTGCGGCAAGTCGACCCTGCTGCGCATGCTGGGCGGGTTCGAGACGCCGACCGCGGGCCAGATTTCACTCGATGGCAAGGACATCGTGAACGTGCCGCCGTACCAGCGCCCGATCAACATGATGTTCCAGTCGTACGCCCTGTTCCCGCACCTGTCGGTATGGGACAATGTGGCCTTCGGGCTGCGCCGCGACGGCTTGCCGAAGGACCAGATCGCGGCCCGGGTCGAGAAAATGCTGGCGCTGGTGCAGCTGTCGGCCTACGGCAAGCGCAAGCCGCACCAGCTGTCCGGCGGCCAGCAGCAGCGCGTGGCCTTGGCGCGCAGCCTGTCCAAGCGGCCCCAATTGCTGCTGCTCGACGAACCGCTTGGTGCGCTCGACAAGAAACTGCGCGAGCGCACCCAGATCGAGCTGGTTAACATCATCGAGCAGGTCGGCGTGACCTGCGTGATGGTCACCCACGACCAGGACGAGGCGATGAGCATGGCGACCCGGATCGCGGTCATGAGCGAGGGCCGCATCTTGCAGGTTGGGCGGCCCGGTGAAATCTACGAGACGCCCAACTGCCGCTTCGTGGCCGACTTCATCGGCAGCGTGAACCTGTTTCCGGGCCGGGTCACCGTCGATGAGCCGGACCATGTGATCATCGAATCGAAGGAAGGTCTGCACTATGTCAATCATGGCATCACCGGCACTACCGGGATGGAAGTGGATGTGGCGGTGCGGCCCGAAAAGATCTGCCTGCAGCTCGACCAGCCGAGCATGGAGCAGCGTGCCTCGGCCTCGGAGCAAGGCTACAACTGCGCCAGCGGTGTGATCTCCGCGATTGCCTACTTCGGCAATGAAACGCGCTATCACGTCCGGCTCGATAGCGGCATGGAGCTGCGCGTGGCGCGCACCAACGCGGCGCGCCATGACGACTCGCGCCTGGCGCGCGAGCAGCGCGTCTTTGCCTGGTGGGATGGCAGCGACATCGTGGTGCTGACGAGTTGAGGCCGGCATGAACACCCTACCTCAATGGCTTGCCCGGCTGCTGCCCTTGCGCTGGATTGGCGGGCGTCAGTTCGGGCGTCGTTTCGTCATCGGCGTACCCTTCGCCTGGCTGGCCGTCGCCTTCCTGGTGCCATTCCTGATCGTGCTGCGCATCAGCATGACGGAAATGGACAACGCCGGCAACCCGTTCGGCAGCGTCATGACCTACGTGGACGGCTTCGTCACGCTCAAGATCAAGGTGTCGAATTATTTCTACCTGGCGCAGGACGACCTGTACTGGAAGACCTATGCCAGTTCACTCAAGTATGCCGGTGTCACCACCTTGATCTGCCTGTTCATCGGCTATCCGTTTGCCTACTTCATGGCACGGGCCAGTTCGACCATCCGGCCGGTCCTGATGATGCTGGTGATGCTGCCGTTCTGGACCTCGTTCCTGCTGCGCATCTATGCGTGGAAGGGGATCCTGGCCAACCGCGGTATCCTCAACGATCTGCTACTGACGCTGGGCCTGATCCAGGCGCCGCTCCAGATGATGAATACCCCGTTCTCGCTCCTGATCGGCATGGTGTACGCCTACCTGCCGTTCATGATCCTGCCGCTGTACGCGAACCTGGTGAAAATGGACGTGCGGTTCCTGGAGGCGGCCGCCGACCTGGGCGCGACCCCGATGCAAACCTTCTGGCGCATCACGGTGCCGCTGTCGAAGTCCGGGATCATCGCCGGCTCCATGCTGGTATTCATTCCGGCGGTGGGCGAGTACGTGATTCCCGAGCTGCTGGGCGGGCCCGAGACGCTGATGATCGGCAAGGTGCTGTGGGACGAGTTCTTCACCAATAACGACTGGCCGCTGGCGTCGGCGGTGACGGTGGTGGTGATCCTGTTGATCCTGGTGCCGATGGCGATTTTCAACAAGTATCAGGCAGAACAACAAAAAGGCGGGCCCGCATGAAACCATCGTTCCTGCAGCGTTGGTTCGGGCGCGGCTGGATGGCCGCCGGCTATCTTTTCCTGTACCTGCCGATCCTGGTGCTGATCGTATTCTCCTTCAACAGCTCGCGCCAGGACATGGTGTGGAGCGGATTTTCGACGCGCTGGTATCGCGGTTTGCCCGACGATACAGAGATCATCGCCGGCTTCGCGCTGTCTCTGAAAATCGCCTTCATGAGCGCGTTCTCGTCCGTCATCCTGGGCAGCTTCGCCGCCTTCGCGTTGAACCGCTATCGCCGCTTCCGGGGCCGCACCCTGTTCGCCGGCATGGTCAGCGCGCCGCTGGTGATGCCCGAGGTGATCATCGGCTTGTCCTTGCTGCTGATGCTGGTGTCGATCCAGAAGGCGTTCGGCTTTCCCGAGCGCGGCATGTTCACGATCTGGATCGGCCATACCCTGCTGGGAATGGCGTATGCCGCCGTGGTGGTGCAGTCGCGCCTGCAGGAAATGAGCAAATCGCTGGAAGAGGCGGCCATGGATCTTGGCTGCAAACCGTACCAGGTGTTTTTCCTGGTGACCCTGCCCAATATCCGGCAGGCGCTGGCGTCGGCCTGGCTGCTCACCTTTACCTTGTCGCTGGACGATGTGGTGTTGTCGGCCTTCCTGTCCGGGCCCGGTTCCTCGACCATGCCGATCGTGATCTTCTCGCGCGCGCGCCTCGGGCTCGACCCGCGCGTAAACACCGTGGCGGCTCTCACCATTTTGCTGGTGTCGGTCGCCGTGATCGTATCGAGCGTCATGATGGCGCGCGCCGAACGGCTGCGCCTGAAACAGATTTCCGCTGCCTTCAAAGCCGACACCGCGTAATCGTTCGACACTGCTTACAACAACAAAGGAGAAACTCATGCACATGCTTAAGATACTCGTGGTCGCCATCGCTGTCGCCTTTCCTGCAGTTGCGACGGCGCAAAGCAACAAGCAGCTGAAGGTGGAACTAAATGCGCTCAAGGCCCATGTCCGGCAGCTCGAAGCGATGATCGAGAAGGTCGCCGCGCAGGCGAGCAATGCGAGCGCTCAAGCGGCAAGCGCTCAAGCTACTCCGGCCGGTGCCGAGCCCGAGAAAGTCACCGGGGAAGCGGTCGATTTGGCCGAATTCAACCGGATCCGGATCAAGACCGAAGCGATGGAAGACTCGATCGAGGCCAACGGTTTCAAGGCGCTCAAGTTTTCCGGCTATGTCGATCCGAGCTATATCTACAACCGCAATACGCGCACCTCGAGCTTCGTTTTTCTCAACAATAACAGCTCGATCAACGGCTCCGAAGAGAGCTTCGGCTACGACAATACCTACTTCGGCAGCGCCATGCTGAATCTGGAAAAAGAACTCGAAGGCGGCACCAAATTCAAGTTTTCGCTGATGCCGAGCAAGAGCACGGCGTCCGGCTTCAACTTCGGCAACCTGGTGCACGAGGCCTCTGTCTCGGTGCCGCTGGGCGACCTGCGCACGCGCCTGATCGCCGGCCAGATTCCGGACTGGACCGGCTACGAATACATCCCGTCCATGCAGAACAAGCTGATCACCCACAACCTGCTGTTCGATTTCTCGGCCGCGAACTTTTACACGGGAGCCGGTGTCGAATTGGTGCGCGGAAAATGGATTTCCAAGGTCATGCTCGGTAACCTCAACAGCGCTCGGGTCGACATTGCCGGCGTTCGTTCGCCGGGCCTGTTCTACCGGGTTGACTACGCCAAGGGCGAGTACATGGGTTTCGGCTTTTCCGGGATCCATTCCGGCTTCGACGACGAAGTCCAGTTCGGCCGCCTCGACTTGATGGAAGTGGACGCTTACTTCACCCGCGGCGCCTGGAACTTCCAGGGACAACTATCCTACGGGCGCCAGAAGGCCACACCGTTCAACGGCTACAGCGCGGACCAGTCGACCTGGTACGGGCTGTCGTCGCTGGCCTCCTACAAGGTCACGCCGCGGCTGGAAACGATCGCCCGCTTCGACTATATCAACAACAGCCGGAACGGCGGCGGCGTGTTCGGCTCGACCTTTGGCGGTATCTGCAAAGACACCGCGGGCGAGGACGCCAATTGCCCGGACGGGCGCAACGGTTTCGGTTCCGGCATGGTCTTTGACGGGACCGATTGGGTCGTGGCCGATCCGGCCAAGGGCAGCAACCGCTCCGCGCTCTCGCTCGGCTTGAACTACGCGCTGATGCCGAACGTGAATGTGAAGGGCGAGTACCGTTACGACCGCTCGACCGGCAAAGTGTTCCAGAATTCCGACGGAGAGTTCAAGCGTGACAACCAGGTGCTTGGCGTATCGACCGTGGTGAGTTTTTAATTCATTTTTTGGAGCATGACATGACAACGACACTGTGGCACGCGCGCGCCGAAGCCTTGAAAATCGATGGCCGCGCATTCATCAACGGCCAGCGCACATGGGCTAAATCGGAACAGCAATTCGATGATTTTTCTCCTATCGATGGCCGCAAGCTGGCCGCCGTTGCGCGCTGCGAAGTGGCCGATGTCGACCTGGCGGTGGCTGCCGCCCGCGCCGCGTTCGAGGACCGGCGCTGGGCCGGCATGGCGCCGGCGGCGCGCAAGCGGGTGCTGATCAAGTTCGCCGATCTGGTGCGCCAGCATGGCGAAGAACTGGCGCTGCTCGAAACGCTCGACATGGGCAAGCCGATCCGCTACAGCCTGAGCGTGGACGTCGGATCGACCGCCAGTTGCCTGTGCTGGTATGGCGAGGCGATCGACAAAATTTACGATGAAATCGCACCCACTGGATCCGACAGCTTGGCGCTGATCACACGTGAAGCGGTGGGGGTGGTGGCCGCAATCGTGCCGTGGAATTACCCGATGATCATGGCGGCTTGGAAGATCGCACCGGCGCTCGCGGCCGGTAACAGCGTGGTGTTGAAGCCGTCCGAAAAGTCTCCCTTGACTGCCCTGCGCCTGGCCGAGATCGCGCTTGAAGCCGGCATTCCGGCTGGCGTCTTCAACGTCGTCCCCGGCTACGGGCATGAGGCCGGCGCGGCGCTCGCGCTGCACATGGATGTCGACTGCATCGGCTTCACCGGCTCCACCCGGATCGGCAAGCAGATCCTGCAAATGGCCGGCCAATCGAACCTGAAGCGCGCCTGGACCGAGCTGGGCGGCAAGTCGGCCAATATCGTGTGCGCCGACTGCCCCGACCTTGACGCGGCAGTCGAGGCCGCCATCGGGTCGATCTATTTCAACCAGGGCGAGAGCTGCAATGCGCCGTCGCGTCTGTTTGTGGAAGCCTCGATCAAGGACCGGTTCATGGAAAAGGCGCTGGCCATGATGCCAGATTTCCAGCCGGGCGACCCGCTCGACCAGGCCACGGTGATGGGCGCGATCGTCGATGCGACCCAGCTCAAGACCGTGCTCGGCTACATCGAAGCCGGCAAGGCGGCCGGTGCGCGCCTGCTGTCGGGTGGCCAGCAGGCGCGCCTTGACAGCGGCGGCTATTACGTCGAGCCGACCCTGTTCGATCAGGTCGATGGCAGCATGAGTATCGCGCGCGAAGAGATTTTCGGACCGGTGCTGTCAGTGCTCAGTTTCACCGATATCGATGATGCCGTGCGCCAGGCCAATGCGACGCCGTTCGGTTTGCAGGCCGCTGTGTGGACTTCCAACCTGAGTCGTGCAATTCAGACGGCGCGCGCGCTGCGGGTCGGGACCGTGCACGTAAATCAATATGACGGCGACGATATCACGGTGCCGTTCGGCGGCTATAAGCAGTCGGGCAACGGACGCGACAAGTCCTTGCACGCGTTCGATAAATATACCGAACTGAAGACGACCTGGATCCATATCGGCTAGAGGATCACATGACTACTCCTGCCCCGACCATCGCCGAGCATCAAGCAGAACTGGCACGCCAGAATGTCAAATTTGTGTTCGCCCAATTTACCGACATCCATGGGGCCGCGAAAGGGAAATTGATCCCGCTGGCGCACCTGAAAAGCATCGTGTCTCCTGGCGCTGGATTTTCCGGTCCGTCGATCTGGGGCACCGGCTTGCCGCGCACCGGCGTGCGCTCCGAATATTATGGCCGCGCCGATTTGTCGACGCTGCAGCCGATGCCGTGGCTGCCCGGCTATGCGCGCGTGGTGCTGGACGGTCACGTGGCGGGCCAGCCGTTCGCCCTGTGCCCGCGCCAGATCTTGCGCCAGCAGGTGGCGCGGCTGGCCGAGCGCGGCTGGACCTTGAATGCGGGGCTGGAACCGGAATTTTTCCTGCTGCGCAAAACGCCCGATGGCATCGTTTCCGAAGCGGGCGATACGCTCGAAAAGCCTTCCTACGACAGTAAAAGCCTGCTGCGCCGCACCAGCTTCCTGGAGCAGTTGACGGCAGCGCTGGACGCATGCGGCCTCGGTGTATTCCAGATCGATCACGAGGATGCGAGCGGGCAGTTCGAGGTTAATTACCAGTATGCCGATGCGCTCAAGGCAGCCGACAATTTCATGCTCTTCAAAATGGCGGCGCACCATCTGGCCGAACAGGAAGGCATGATTTTTTCGATGATGCCCAAGCCGTTCGCTGACCGTCCCGGCAGCGGCCTGCATTTCCACCTGTCGATCGCGGACGCCGACGGCGCGCCCGTCTTCGCATCGGACGATGACGCGCGCGGACTTGGGCTGTCGGCGCTGGCCTACCAATTCATGGCCGGCTTGCTGCACCACGCGCCCGGATTGACGGCGCTGTGTGCGCCGACCGTCAATTCGTACAAGCGGCTGATGTGCGGCCAGTCGCTCTCGGGCACCAGCTGGGCGCCTGCCTTCATCGGCTTCGGCGACAACAATCGCACCACGGTGGCGCGCGTGGTCTACCAGCGGATCGAATGGCGCTTGCCCGACAGCGCCGCCAATCCTTACCTGGCGCTGGCCGGCGTGATCGCCGCCGGGCTCGCTGGCATCGAGCGGGCGCTCGATCCGGGCCAGCCGGTCAATCGCGACCTGTATGAAATGACGAATCGGGAACGGGACGAACTCGGCCTGGCGATTTTGCCGCAGAACCTGGGCATCGCGGCCGATGCACTCAAGCGCGACGTTATCTTGGCGCAGGCCCTCGGCCAGGCCTTCGTGGATGAATTCGTGAACCTGAAAAGCGCGGAGTGGATCCAGTACTGCCAGCACGTGAGCGCCTGGGAAACGGAGCGCTACATGGATCGGTTCTGAGCATGTTGCTCGACAAGGAAGCACAGCTGACGCACAATTGCTTCTATGAAGCGAGCGTCACGCGGCCCACGCCGTCGCCCGCGCTCGCCGGGCGCACCACGGTCGATGTGTGCATCGTCGGCGCCGGTTTTGCCGGGCTGTCGGCGGCGCTGGAGTTGCGCGCGCGCGGCTATTCGGTCGCCGTTCTGGAAGCGCAGAGGGCAGGGTGGGGCGCATCGGGCCGGAATGGGGGCCAGGCGATCGTCGGCTACGCCAGCGACGACGCGATCGAATCCCAGTTCGGTCTTGACGACGCGCGCCGCGCTTGGCAGATGACAGTCGAAGCCCTGCAGCTTTTGCGCGAGCGCATTGCCGCCCATGCGATCGAGTGCGATTTCGTGGCAGGTTATATGAGTGTGGCCGTCAATCAAAAAAAAGGCCGCCAGCTGGCGCTCTGGACCGAGGCGCTGCAGCGGCGCTATGGTTACCAGATGCAGACCATCACCGCGCCGGATATCAAGAACTGGATCGCCAGCGAGCGCTTTCATTCCGCCGCGTTCGACCCGCAGTCCGGCCACCTGCATCCGCTCAAATACTGTCTGGGGCTGGCTGCGGCGGCGCGCGCGGCAGGCGTGCAATTGTTCGAGCACTCGCCGGCGATGGCGCTGGTGCGGGGCGCCAAGCCGGTGCTCAAAACGGCGCACGGCGAAGTCGCCTGCGATTTCGCCGTGCTGGCCGGGAACGTGTACCTGGGCGCGTACGGCAAGTCGGTCGCGCCCGAACTGGCGCAGCGCATCATGCCGGTCGGGACCTACATCATCGCCACCGAACCGATGGGAAAGGAGCGCGCCGACGGGCTGATCCGCCAGCGCGCGGCCGTGTGCGACACCAACTTCGTGCTCGACTATTTTCGGCCCACGGCGGACCACCGCATGCTGTTCGGCGGGCGCGTCAGTTACAGCGCGGCCACGCCGTTCAATCTGATCGCCAGCATGCGAAAGCGGATGCTGGCAGTGTTCCCGCAACTGTCGGATCTGGCAGTGCCGTATGCGTGGGGTGGCTTGGTCGACATCACGATGAACCGCGGTCCCGACTTCGGCCGGCTCGGCACCAACATCTACTATCTGCAGGGGTTTTCCGGGCACGGCCTGGCGCTGACCGGCATGGCCGGCAAACTGGTGGCCGAGAGCATCGCCGGCCAGGCCGAGCGTTTCGACTTGCTGGCGCGGATCAAGCATCATCCATTTCCCGGCGGCCCGCTGATGCGCACGCCGGCGCTGGTGCTTGGCATGCTGTACCACCGGCTCAAAGATCTGCTCTAATCGAAGGAGAACCCGAATGACCCAGGCCATGCGCGAGTTCCTGCGGGAACACAATATTCACGAAGTTGAATGTGTGATCGCGGATATGACCGGGATCGCCCGGGGCAAGATTCTGCCCAAGGACCTGTTCTTGAAGGAAGGCGAAATGCGCCTTCCAAAAAGCGTCCTCCTCAATACCGTCAATGGCGAGCAGCCGAACAATCTGCCCTACGTCGGCGCGACCGATCCCGACATGATTTGCGTGCCCGATCTGGCCACCATCCGGCTGGTGCCGTGGGCCGCCGAGTCGGTCGCGCTGGTGATTCATGATTGCCAGAATTTCGACGGATCGCCGGTCGGCTTGTCGCCGCGCGCGGTGCTGCGCCAGGTGCTCAAGCTGTACGCCGGGCGCGGCTGGCAGCCGGTGGTGGCGCCGGAGATGGAATTCTACCTGGTGGCGCGCAACGCCAATCCGCACGAACCGCTATCGCCGCCGCTGGGGCGCACCGGCAAGCCGGAATCGGGGCGCCAGGCGTACTCAATCGACGCCGTCAACGATTTCGATCCATTTTTTCTGGAGCTGTCCTCGTTCTGCAATGCCCATG
>JANPCW010000876.1:0-5689 GCA_031431155.1 Janthinobacterium sp.
ATGCCAAGGAAGCCAAAACCGTTGCCAAAGCCGATGCGACTGAAGCGAAAGACGTTGCAGACGCCGGCGCAAAGGTAAAAACCGCGAAAGCCAAAGCCCACAAGACCAAAGCAAAAGCACGCAGCAAGGCCGCCAAGCAAAAAGCCATGGCTCACGCCGACGAAGTGACGGCGAAAACCGACGCTAAAGCAGATGAAAAAGAAGCCGTCGCTAAATAATTAAGCCGGTAGTTCGTTAAAAAGACAGGGTTCGCCCTGTCTTTTTTTATGGATATTTGGATTGCCTGTGTTTTGACTGCTGTCGTACCCAGCCATCGAAATTGGACCAATCGGTGCGCGATCGAATATCATTGACGTGCTCGTTCAATCGAGTCACACGTGGCACGACAAGTTGTACCCCCGGTTGTACCCCCGCGCCCCCGCCGAAAATCCGCCGAAAGCGTTGCGATGAGTTATACCCCGAGTCGACTAACGGCCTACGGCTGCCTGG
Organism: Janthinobacterium sp.; assembly: GCA_031431155.1. Classification (GTDB taxonomy): domain Bacteria; phylum Pseudomonadota; class Gammaproteobacteria; order Burkholderiales; family Burkholderiaceae_D; genus JANPCW01. The sequence goes on from JANPCW010000876.1 coordinate 490, forward strand.
CGCTGAGCATGTCGCTCGTTGGTAGCTACGTCGCGCTCTCGAAACCGCTGGCGGTTGCCCTTCCCATTTTTCTACTCGGCTGGCTGCGCTTCGGGATTGGCGGACTTGCCATGCTGCACTGGTTTAGGAAACCGGCGAGCGAGCCCACAATGACGGCGCAAACCAAGAAACTGCTTTTTCTCGAGGCATTCCTGGGCAATTTCCTGTTCACGGTGTGTATGCTGTATGGCGTGCGCATGACCAGCGCCGTGTCGGCGGGCGTGATCATGTCTGCCATTCCAGCGACGGTGGCGCTGATGAGCTGGATCTTCCTCAAGGAACGCATCGGCCTGCAAGTGTGGGCTGCCGTTGCTTGCGGCGCGCTCGGCATCGGCATGCTGTCGCTAGGAACGCCGGCCGGCGTGGCCGGCGCCGACCAATCCACGGCCTGGATTGGCAATTTGCTGGTGTTCGGCGCCGTGTTGTGCGAAGCCTCGTATGCCATCATCGGCAAGAAACTCACCGCGGTGGTCAGTCCCAAACGGATTACCGCCATCATCAATTTCTGGGGTTTCTTGCTCATGACACCGATGGGCATCTATTTTGCGCTGCGCTATGATTTCGGCGCCCTGAAAGGCGAGATGTGGCTGCTGTTGATATTCTACGGGCTGGCCGCCAGCGTCTGGACGGTGTGGTTATGGATGACCGGCCTTAAATCGGTCCCTGCCGCGAAAGCGGGCGTGTTTACCGTCATGCTCCCCGTCAGCGCCGCCGTGGTCGGCGTGTTGATCCTCGGCGAGACGCTGACCGGCATCCAAAAAATCGCTTTCGCCGTTGCGCTGGCCGGTCTGCTGTTCGCCACCGCGCCAACCAAACGGCGCCTTCGGTGAAGCCCTGCATACAGCGCACAAGCGTCTGGTAGTATGCTCGGTGGACCCCGCACTTTTGGGATGTATCACAAGGCGCCCGTACGGCGCCCGACCCCGACTGAAAGCCTCAGATGAGCGACCATCACAAAATTGTTTTTCTTGACCGCGACAGCCTGATCGCGACCCTGCGCAAGCCGACCTTTGCGCACGACTGGATCGAGTATCCGGTGAGCGGGCCGGTTGATGTCGTGGCCCGCCTCGAAGGCGCCAGCATCGCGATCACCAATAAAGTGCCGCTGCGTGCTGCCGACCTTGCACAACTGCCAAACTTGAAAATGATCGCCGTGGCGGCCACGGGTACGGACCTCATTGATCTCGACAGCTGCCGTGAGCGCGGCATCTTGGTATCGAACATCCGCAATTATTCCACGACGTCGGTGCCCGAACACTGTTTCGCACTGATCCTGGCGCTGCGCCGCAACCTGCGCGCGTACTGCGCCGACGTCGACGCGGGACGCTGGCAAGCATCGGAGCGGTTCTGCCTGCTCGATCACCCGATCTCCGATTTGGCCGGCAGCCGCCTTGGCATTGTCGGTTACGGCGCGCTGGGACAGGCCGTTGCGAGGCTTGGACGCGCTTTCGGCATGCAGGTGTCGGTGTACACGCGTTCGCCGCTGGCCGATCCGGACGTCACGTCGGTCGCATGGAAGCAATTGCTGCAGACCTCTGATGTGATCAGTTTGCACCTTCCACTCAATGCCCAGACACGCCACCTGATCGGCGCCGCTGAATTGGCTACGATGAAAAGCTCGGCGCTGTTGATCAATACGGCGCGCGGCGGGTTGGTTGACGAAACAGCACTGGCACAGGCCCTGACCAATGGGGTCATCGCCGGCGCCGGTTTCGACGTATTGGGCAGCGAACCGCCGCCGGCCGACAATCCACTGCTGCGCCTGCATTTGCCGAATTTTATCTTGACGCCCCACGTCGCCTGGGCCAGCGGACAAGCAATGCAGACTCTGGCCGATCAATTGATCGGCAACATTGAAGGATTCGTTAGCGGAAAGCCGCGCAACATTGTGTCAAGCGCGATGCTCCCGGCCGGGGATTGAGCGGTGCGAACATCCGGTCGCAAATCGGGGTGCGGCTGGAGCCATGGACGTGAGGCCGGGTCCGCTTGTCGTTCATTCTTTTTCACGCCGGCACTGGACAAGGCGCCCCGGTCTCCCCTATAATCCTGCTTCTTCGGGGCGCAACCCTCGGGTCTCTCGCGATTCACCAATCTGATGCATTTATAGAGAGGTATTTCAAGAGGCGAAAAGTTTGAGTAGGTAGGTTGTGGATGGGACTGGCGATGCGAGATTCTTGGCAAAGATCAGTTTCAGCGATGAAAAATCGCTCTTCCGGAACCGAAGCACGCATGCTATAATGTTGCTTTCGCGGCTGTAGCTCAGTTGGATAGAGTACTTGGCTACGAACCAAGGGGTCGTGGGTTCAATTCCTGCCAGCCGCACCAAAATTCGTAAGGAAATCAACGGGTTAGCGATTTTTTCGCTAGCCCGTTTTTCTATGTCTGTGCTATTCGACTGCCCCACTGAGTATCACCCAAATGAAGACGTTGGCAATAAGAATCGATAGTACCGTTGAAGCGAGCTGCAACCATATTGGCTGTTGCGCTGGCGCTCTCAAACAGCGCCAGGAACCGGGGCGCTGGCTGCAACGATGCTCAATCATCCGTCTTCAGCAATTGGTTAGCGGCAGGCCTTCAGGCCTGCCTCTCTGAAGTGACATGGAACGGGTTTGCATCCCACCAAGTTGGCGTAACTTTTACCTGTGCCCGAATTGCATTGCAATTCGCTCAGTCCGAAACCCCCGCCTTCAGGCCGGGGCATTCAACTTTCGCACCTTTCTTACGGACGGGGTTTCAGCCGAAGTCAGATTTAAGATCAAGTTACCACCTTTTTGGCTAGGCCCGAGGCGGCGATAGGCACCAGGGGCGCTTCCCGTCCACAACTTGAATGCCCGACTGAAAGTGGCAGGATCATCGAATCCGATCTCCGTGCCGATCGCGGCAATCGGCAGCTCCGTCTTTATCAACTGCATAATGGCCATGTCGCGCCGCAGTTCATCCTTCACAACTTGAAATGCCGTTCCCTCGTCGGCCAGCCGGCGCGACAGCGTGCGCACCGAAAAATGCAGTGCCCGGGCAGTCGACGCGACTGTCGGCATGCTACCCAGACGGGATTCGAGATAGTCGCGCACACGGTGCGTCAGCATTTTTTCGCTAAACGGGACGTAAAGCCAGTCGGCCGGCGCATTACGCAGAAAATCGCTAAGGGCGCTCTTGTCCTGGCGGATCGGTGCGTTCAGGTACGCCGAATCAATGTAGAGCGCCGTCTGTACCTGCTCGAAATGGGTCGGCCCCGGAAAGACGTGCGCATATTCCAGCGCCCGCGCCGGACGGGGAAAGGCAAAATCCACCTGCGCCAGTGCAATTTTGCGCCCAATCATCCACGATGCCACCCCATGCACGAGCTTTAGCATCAGTTCGTGCACCAGTACGCGCGAGCCTTTCGGCGGCGCATGCTCGATCAGCGCGATGCGCGTCAGGTTTCCTGTGCTCGCCACCTCGAAGCCCATGTCATCAAGCATCAGGTGGAAATAGCTGACGAAGCGGTAAAAGGCGACGTTTAGATTAGGCGCACCAAACATCCCCAAACAAAGAAATTTCAACGTTCCGTTGCGCAAGGGGCGAGAAAAAAAGCCTGGCGTTTCATCGTCCAGCATCAAGGCAAGCTCGCGATAAAGCGTTGAGAACTGCTCGATCGTTACCCGGCCCCCCGCCTCCTGTAATAGCTCGGGAGCAATCTCCGCATGGCCGATGGCCGTCCTGACCAATAAGGAGTCGGGATCGAGTCCGGCAAGCAAATCGTTCGCCAGGGCAATCGGCACGGTGGCTGTCTGTCGGTTCATGGGATCGCGAAGTGCAACATTTTTTACCAGTAAATTTTGGCACGAAATGCAAATATTTCGGCCACTTCTGTCATCGTGACAAGACACGACAAGCCCTATAATCATCGCACAAACAGCAACAGCACAACAATAAATCCCGGAAGACTATACATTGCATGCCCGAGGCGACATCCTTCGTGCGTGGCACGCAATGCAGGTTTCGAATGATCGCGACGAGGAATCAACGCCTCCTCGGTTCAAAGAGGAGACAAGCCTTGCATCAAGGTTCCGCCAGTTCGATCAACCCGATCCTCGAGATCGAGGTGCAGCAGGTTCCGCCAATGCCTGACGCTCCCGTCGTTCTAAAAATGACCGAGGGGGTGGCGGTGATTACCCTCAATCGTCCGCAACAGCGCAACGCCTTGACGCGCCAACTCGCCGCAGCTTTACGCAAGGCTGTCGGCGAGATTGGTCGCACGCCCTCAGCCAAGGCGGTCCTGCTGCGTGCTGCGGGCGAGCACTTCATGGTCGGCGCCGACCTCAACTGGCTGGGCACGCTGGTCGGCAGCACAGCGGACGAAGCCGCCAATCCCGAGCGCGATGCGCTGCGCCGTCATGAAGTGGCCGGCATCATCGACGACGCCCATGCTGCCATCCTCGGCCTGCGGCAGTTGCCGCAGCCGGTGGTGATTGCCGTGCGCGGTGCAGCGGCGGGCTTCGGATTTTCGCTCGCCTGTGCTGCGGATCTCTTGTTGGCCGCGGACAACGCCAGCTTCACGCTGGCCTACAACGCCATCGGCGCCAGCACCGACGGCGGGGCCGGCTATCATCTACCGCGTCTGATCGGCCCGCAGCGCGCCATGGCAATGGCGCTCCTCAATGAATCGATGGATGCCAAGACTGCCAAGGACTGCGGACTGGTGTACCAGGTCACCGCCATCGCCGAATTGGACGCAACCGCCCTGGCGCTGGCCCGCCGACTCGCCAGCGGGCCCTCCATCGGACAGGCATCGATCAAGCGGCTGCTCAATTTCAGTGACGAACGCACGCTGCCAGGGCATCTGCAGGCCGAGGCCACTGCTTTTCTTGCGGCCGCCGATACCGGCGATTTCGCCGAAGGGGTGCGCGCCTTTCTTAAAAAGCGCCCACCTCGCTTCGGCCAGCCACCGCCTTCATGAGCACGATTTACCACTCCCCCAGCGTGCCCAGGCCTGCCTGCGGGATTCATTGCCCGCGAATTGCCCGCGAAATGGTCCGGGCTTAACCAGGAAAACACTATGCAGAACAACAACGAACCCGTCATCCTCGCCGCCGTGCGCACCCCTTTCGGCCGCCGTGGCGGCGCCCTGCGCGAAACGCGGCCGGATCAACTGCTGGCCGGCATCATCGGCGCAGCGCTC
>JANPCW010000877.1:0-7356 GCA_031431155.1 Janthinobacterium sp.
ATCATCGCCGCCTGCAAGGAAGTGGGGCCGTCGCTGTTTTTCTCGCTGTTGATCATCACTGTGTCGTTCCTGCCCGTGTTCACGCTCGAATCGCAGGAAGGGCGCCTGTTCTCGCCGCTGGCCTACACCAAGACCTTCGCCATGGCCGGTGCGGCGCTGCTGTCCCTGACGCTGGTGCCGGTGTTGATGATGCTGTTCATCCGCGGCAAGATCATGCCGGAAGCGAAAAATCCCGTAAACCGCTTCCTGATCTGGATTTACCGGCCGATCATCAAAGGCGTGATGCACTGGAAGAAACTGACCATCGTGATCGCGTTGATCGTCTTGGCGGTCTCGGTCTACCCGGCCTCGAAACTGGGCAGCGAATTCATGCCCACGCTCAATGAAGGCACCTTGCTGTTCATGCCGGCCAGCCTGCCCGGGATGTCGATCACCAAGGCGGCCGAGCTGATGCAGACGCAGAACAAGATCATCAAGAGTTTTCCGGAAGTGGCGTCGGTCTGGGGCAAGGCGGGCCGCGCCAACACCGCCACCGATCCGGCTCCGACCGAGATGTTCGAGACTGTCATCAACCTCAAGCCCGAATCCGAGTGGCGCGCCGGCCTCACCACCGACAAGCTGATCGCCGAAATGGATAAGGCGCTGCAATTTCCCGGCGTTGCCAATGCCTGGACCATGCCGATCAAGGCGCGCATCGACATGCTTTCGACCGGCATCAGGACGCCGATCGGCATCAAGGTGTTCGGCAAGGACCTTGAAGAAATGGAGAAGCTCGCCAAGCAGATCGAGGCCGTCGTCAAGCAAGTGCCCGGCACCACCTCGGCCTTCGCCGAACGCATCACCGGCGGCTTTTACCTCAACATCGAACCGGATCGCACCCAGCTGGCGCGCTATGGGCTGGCCGTGGGCGAACTGCTGGATGTGGTCGGGACCGCGCTGGGTGGCGAGATGGTCACCACCACGGTGGAGGGACGTGAGCGCTTTGGCGTGACGGTGCGCTATCCGCGCGAATTGCGCAGCGATCCGCAGCAGATTGCGCGCGAAGTCCTGGTGCCGACCATGGATGGCGCCATGATCCCGCTCGGCCAGCTGGCGCGGATCGACGTCGCCAAGGGCGCCCCCGGCATCCGCACCGAGAATGCGCTGCTGTCGGCCTACATCTATGTCGACATCCGCGACCGCGACATCGGTGGCTATGTGGCAGATGCGAGAAAGGCTGTCAGCGCCCAGGTCAAGTTCCCGCCCGGCTATTACGCGACCTGGAGCGGCCAGTTCGAGTACATGGAGCGCGCGATCGAGAAGATGAAAATCGTGGTGCCGATCACCTTGCTGTTGATCTTCCTGCTGCTGTACCTGAACTTCCGGCGCCTGACCGAGACCCTGATCGTGATGCTGTCGGTGCCGTTTGCGCTGGTGGGCGGCGTGTGGCTGATGTGGCTGCTCGAATACAACATGTCGGTCGCGGTCGCGGTCGGCTTCATCGCGCTGGCCGGCGTTGCGGCCGAAACCGGGGTGGTGATGCTGATCTACCTCGATCACGCTTGGGAAGACGTCAAGGCGAAGCGCCATGCATCCGGGACTACTCCGAATGCGGCCGACCTGTATGAAGCGGTGATGGAAGGCGCGGTAGAACGGGTGCGCCCGAAAATGATGACGGTGGTCGCGATCATGGCCGGCTTGCTGCCGATCCTGTGGGGTACCGGCACCGGCTCCGAGGTCATGAGCCGCATCGCCGCGCCGATGGTGGGGGGCATGATTTCCTCGACTGTCCTGACCCTGGCGGTGATTCCGGCGCTGTACGCGCTGGTCAAGCAGTGGCGCCTGACGAAAGGGATGGAAAAATGAATTGGCGCGGCAGATCGAAACATCACAGTTGAAGGTCGGCAGCATGAACGAGATAAAGCGCAATGCGATTGTATTCCCGAGTGTCAACGGGCCGGTCACGCCCAACGGGCGCGATGAACCAAGCAAGCGTACCGGTGCTGATTTTTCAGCGTTTCTTGACCGCGCGAGGGTGCTGATGAGCGTGCCGGCGCGGTTGCCTATTTCAAAGGAAGGTGTGCCGCTGGCGCAAAATGGACCGATGCAGATGCCCGTTCGAGGTGCCGCGCGTCCCGATGCCGAGAAAAATTATAACGAAAGAGCCCTTGGGCTGCGCGCCTACCGCCAGGAGCTGCTGGCTTCAAATATTGCCAATGCCGATACGCCGGGCTATAAAGCGGTGGATATCGATATCGTGGATGCGCTGCGCAGCGGGCTATGGGCCACGTCCAAGTTACAGTTGAAATACCATGTGCCGACCCAAGGCAGCGTTGACGGCAATACGGTCGACATGGACGTGGAGCGAGCAAAGTTCGCCGAAAACGCGCTGATGTACGAATATCACGTCGACAGGGTAAAAGGATATTACAAAAATATGGATGATTTGCTTCGGAATACACCGTATTGACGTTTGTAATGAGTGGGCCTGTGCAAATTTTGGATCGCGCTGTTGCAAATGCGAAATAATATTAATCCAATGCAGATTTATAAGTGAAATCCGCCAAACTATTTCATTTTGGTCAACCGCAATAACCAATCGACGTGCGAGCTATGCCAGTTTTTCGTAAGCGGATTCATATTTCACGGAGATTGTTTTTCTCTATTTATTTTTCTGAAAATGACACTCAGATTTCGTATGGATTACGCAAATGTAATCCTTTTTTCACTGGCATGGAGTAATATTAGAAATGTAAAACAAACTTCTAAAGAGAGTTGAAATGTTTAAAAAATTACTGATGGTTGCACTAATGAGTATTGCTGCCACGTCCGTATTTGCCGGCGATGCAGCAAGGGCTGCGGCGCAGAAAACGATCGAGCTGAAGAACGGTTCCACAATCTACCTCTTTAAAGACGGGAAGATGGCGATGGAAGATAAATACGGCCGTGCTGTCCGCATGAAAAAAGGCGTAGTAATGGAAACCAAGGATGGACAGAAGGTCATGATGCACGGCGATGAGGTGGTGCGTCTGGACAACCTGCTCAATGAGGGACATGTCAATTGAGGAATTAGCCGGGACTCCTCTGTCGTAAAGAATGCACATGACGGCAGTGTTACGCTGTGATGACGAAAATGTAATCTAGATCTACGCTGAAAACGGTATATTAATAACGTTGTACTTACTTCTAAATAGGGGAATTAAAATGCTGAAAAAATTATTGATGGTTGCCGTGATGAGTGCCGTTGCCACCTCTGCCTTTGCCGGCGATGCCGCGCGGGCGGCGGCAGAGAAAACAATCGAACTGAAAAATGGTTCGACGATTTACATCTTCAAGGATGGAAAGATGGCCATGGAGGATAAATTTGGTCGTGCTTCCCACATGAAAAAAGGCGTGGTGATGGAAACCAAGGATGGCCAGAAAATAATGATGCATGGCAATGAAGTGATGCGTCTGGAATCCTTGCTTAAAGAGGGGCATGCAAACGGCTAACTTGCTGAGCTGTAGATAACTTAGCTAGGCTGGCAGCTTTCTCGGAAGCTGCCAGTATTTTAATTTGAATCTCGTTCGACTCCAGCCTGGTCTTGACGTCGCGAAAGTCACACTAAATTGAGATTGAGTCAACTCACACGCGCTGCCATTCCGGGGGGGGGCAGTACTGTTCTGGGTACGCGTGATGTTTAATCCACCGGCTCAACGCGCCAACCGCATACTGGCCGGTCCCGTCGTCTGCTGCGTTTTTCTCTAATCCGAGCAAAGCATTACATCTCACGGAGATCACCATGGATGCACCGTCCAGCTGCGCTGAACGGATCGAGCACGGCGAGCAATGCAGTTGCAAGCTGCTAGCGCAAGCTGCCGGTGTCGATCCGCGCAATCTTTCGTTTGGGTATTGCCAACGGGTGTTACAACGGCGCTGGCGCCTGACGTGCAATCACGGTGAGCCCAGCATCGCGCCTGCCGTAACTGGCCTTGCCGCACATTGGCGCGAAATGGGATCAATCGATTCTGTCAAGGCGATCCTGATGAGCAACGACCAGAGTGCTGAGTGACAATCGCGAGCACGACTTGGCATGGCACTACTACGGTGCAACAATGTGTGCGCCATCAGGTCCAAGGGATGCTTCGGTCATGGTGGCCGCCGTGTTTAGCGCGAGCATCCCGGTTTCTGCCCAGTGGCTCCAGTATTTGTGCACCTGAGCAAAGAAACTCGTGCGTCTTGCGGCGCAAAAAGGGGAAGGTTCCGATATATGTGTTTTTCGGCGACGGCTAGTTTTGTAGCGGGGGTTGGGTTGCTCGGTGTTGGCGTGGCAACCCTAAAAAAAGCGGAAAAAAAGGCCGAAATACCGTTTGCGATGATCCCGCTCCTGTTCGGCGTACAGCAAATCATCGAAGGAATTCTGTGGCTATCATTCGGTTTCGACGTCGCGCTGCTCACGGTCATCACGACCTACGCGTTTTCGCTATTTTCGCACGTGGTGTGGCCTATTTTTGTGCCGTTTTCAATCTGGCTACTGGAAGTTGTGCCATGGCGCAGAAATGTGATTGCCGGATTCCAGCTGGTCGGCCTCGCCGTCGGGGCATACCTGTTGTACTTTATTGTGAAGTTTCCGGTTACCGCTGAGGCGGGCGAACACATCATCTATCTCTCGCCGCATTTTTACCAGATTCCCACCATGGGTTTTTATCTGGCGGCCACGTGTATTGGTTCGCTCTTTTCCAGTCACAAGTTAGTGAACGTGTTTGGCGCTTTGGCGTTTGTGCTTTTTGGAATCGCGTACTGGTTTTACGCTGCCGCGCTGTTTTCGGTATGGTGTTTCTTCTCGGCAGTGCTAAGTCTTATCATTTATTTTTACTTCAAATTGAAATATCCAGGCCTGCGGCCGATGAGAAGCGGTCACCGCTGATTCAAGTCACGCATCTCGAGTTCCGCCCCGTGCTCGGAGCGCGCCGGCGACGCAATGATCAACTCCGGCATCGATATGAAAAACCGGGTGATGGCCTGGTTTAATTACTGAAACATCATAACTTTCCACCGTCCCGGGGATGGAAATGCTTGCTCTTGTCTATTGCCGGCTTGGGTTTGTCAGGCATTGCGTCGGACCTTGATTCCGGCGCCTTCGACACAACCCCCAATTTCTCTTCCATATGCGAGTGGGGTTTTATTTTTTTCGTCATTTTGGTGGGTTCCTTCTCGGCAGCTGGCTGGGCGTCAGGTGGTGTGTCTGATGCCGCGATCGCATTCAGCGAGAATGCGGCTGCGATCGAAAACAGGCCGGTGGCGAGGGTGGGTTTCAATTTCATGATCATCTCTTTCTTTGGCGAAGGGGTAAATACAGCGGAACATCGGTGACCTATTGACGTCGCTCACCTGATTATCGTAGTTTGTACGGTCGCCCCCTTCGCCAACATGACGACAAGATTACGTTTTTGTAATCTCGCGGGAACCGCTGTCCGGTTTGTTTCTGATCCTGTAGAGCGTCAGCGTTGCTTATGATGCGCGCCGCATTGCCCCGATAGCGGCGATGAGCATCCCGGCAATCCCGCTGATAATCATGGCTTCGCCGAGAACATGATGCCAGCCGCCCATTGGCGTTAGCAACAGCATCGAGCCGCTGATGACAAGCGCGGCGAACGCGATGGCGTGCGCGAGTCGCTCGAGATTGCGGCTGAAACGACCTCCCAGCGCCTCCAACCCGGGAAGGCGGCCCAGATCGCCTTCCGCGACACGCCGGAGGACGCGTCGCGTATCGCCGGGCGCATCAATGATCAAGCGCTCCAGTTCGCGCGCAAGCTTGGTTGATTTTTCCTTAATCCGATCCGGTGCGAAGTGCTGCGCGCGCAGGCGTGAGATCTCGTGGCGAAACGATGCCATGTAATTGAAGTCGGGCGCGAGTTGGCGCACCATCGACTCCAGGATAACGAAAGCGCGCGACAGCAGGACAAACTCGCCCGGATTGCGCACCCCATTCCGGCTTCCGGCGCGCAGCAGTGATTCGAATGCATTTCCGATTGAAACATCCGCCAGATTGGTTCGGCGGATTTCATAAAGTGCTGCTTTAATGTCCACCAACAGCGCCGCCCGGTTCACGTCTTCGCTGGCCGGCGCCATCTCCAGATAGGCTTCGGTGGCGCCCCGGGCATCGCCGTTGACGACCGCTTCGAGCAGCAATGTCAGCGATTCGCGCATCGGCTCGTCAAGTTCGCCGGTATTTCCGAAATCGAGAAGGGAGAGCCGCCCGTCGGGCAAAATGAAAACATTGCCGGGATGCGGGTCGGCGTGAAACAACCCTTCTTCGAAGATTGTCTGCAGCATCAACCTTACCAGGGTATTTATTGAGCGGGGCATCGCTTCCGGATGCAGTTTGGCGTAGGAATCGACCCGTTCGCCGGCCGAAAACTCGAGCGTGAGAACGGCTCCCCGCGAATACTGGGTCACGACATCAGGAATCCAAAGGTCGGGAAAATCGGCCATCGCGGTACGAAACAGCACGATGGAGCGTGCTTCGCGGCCGAAATCGGTTTCACGGTTCAGACTGATGGCAAATTCACGCACCACCGCAGGCAGGTCGAGTGCACGCAGGCTCGGAAAGAGCCTCTCTCCTAGTGCCACCAGGTAAGTCAAGGCCGCGATATCGGTGGAAATCAGCGCTTTTAGGCCGGGCCGCTGCACCTTCACGGCCACGCGACGCCCGTCGTGCATGGTCGCCTCATGTACTTGGGCGATGGTGGCAGCGCCTAGCGGCACTTGGTCGAACGTCGAGAACAACGTAGTCAATGGCTTGCCGAGTTCGAGTTCGACCGTCGCGCGCACTTCATCAATGCCCATCGCCGGCAATTGGTCGTGCAGCAGCTCCAACTCCTCGATGTAGGCGGCCGGCAGCAGGTCACGCCGCATCGCGAGCACTTGTCCGAATTTGAGAAAAATCAGTCCCAGCTCCTCGGCGGTTTCCCGTACCTCCTTCGGCGGCGGCCAATGCCCCTTGCCGAGCAGGGCCCCGAGGAACTTGTGCCGGGCCAGCACGCGCAGTATTTGCGCCAGTCGCGGCGCAGCCCGCAACAGGCTGCTTCGCTCCGGATCGATCGTTACAGCCATGCGTTGCTCCCAATAGTGAATAGTGGCATGAACGATTTACGCTTATTTGACAGGCATCGAGCCCATTGCCTGGGTCTGCTGCATCATCTGCTCCATCATCATCTGCATCATGTCCATGCGTTTTTCCATCATTTCGTGGTGCCGCATCATGTCACCTTCCTTCATGCCGCTTTTTTTAGCGTCCTTCTTAGCGCCCATCATCATGCCGCCGTGCTCGCCTGCCTCGTTCATCATCGGTCCGCCCATGCCGCGCATCGTTTTCATGCTGTCCTGCATGGTCC
>JANPCW010000878.1:0-12656 GCA_031431155.1 Janthinobacterium sp.
TCGCCATCGGCAACCCCTAGCGTCACCCACGGTATGTTGCCCTCTGGTACAACGCATGTGCCGCCTGGATTGAAGTCTTCCTGCCCATCGTTGGCAGTTCCGACGCCTGCGGCCGTGGTCTTATCCGGACAAGGCAGGTGAGGTAAAGATTGGCCGGCGGCGTACCCGATCAACGCTTCCCGAATTTCATCGAGCGATTTCTGTGTTTCATTGATCCGTCGCTCCTGAAGTTGCGCGCTCAAGGGCATCATGAGCCCGCCTAATAGCAAGCCGATGATGAGTAGCACGATCGCCATTTCGACAATCGTAAAACCGCTTTTTTTGTTCATTTGATACCTCTTATCATCGCTTCACCCAACCAAATAGCGTGTCGTTTAGGAGACTGTTCTGGTCGAAAAACCAGCATCCATTCTATTGCGAGTAAGTTTCTTTCGGCTAAGGATAGGGGCAATTCATAACTGCTGCATTGACGGTGCATGTGATCGCTGAAATACCACTCGCCGAAATTTGCGCCTGAGAATTCGCATATCCATTTACAGTCAGGCAACCAGCTCCCCCGGCGCCGCATTGTTGAGAATAGGTTGTCCCCGGTTGGAAGTTGGCAGAAACTTTGTAGGTGGCTAGCGCGAACCAATCGTTGTTGGTTAGCCACGTGCTTGTGGTGGGAGCAAACGATAGGAGGGCGTACGGCACCAAGCCAGAGGCTTGCGATGCGACAGGCGCACCTGCTGAGACAGTGGAGGCGGCCCAGGGGTAAACATGGTTCGCAGCATTGAAATAATATTGTCTTAGGCCACTGACGGGTGGTTGTGACAATCCGCGAATTTCCGCCACGACTCGTTTATTTATTAGCAGGAAAAACTGATCAGCCGTGATGTTCAATAGCCGGTCATTGAACGAACTGGTTTTATCAGCGGCAATAAATTGTGTCGCAGTTCCCCCGCCAGTCGAATTGTTCATGCCGGATGCAGAATCAAGATAATTTGCGGCATTGTTGTTGCCGCCGCAGACCGATGGTGAACCGGATGCTCTATTTTGAAGGGGGAGCGCTTGCCCAGGTGAAAAAATGACTGCAATAACGGGGTTCGAAGGGGCCGGAAGCAAAGTCCCGGACGTGTCGTAAATATTCAGTTGTCCACTGGTAGTGCTATTTAATGGAGATGAGGTACGGGTGCGACCGCTGGCAGGCAGTGCATTGCGGAATATGGGGGACAATGCATACCAAAGACATTCGCCGCTGCTGTCGCGCAGGTCGGGTAAGCTCAAGTCTTTCCAAGGCAATCTGCCAATATATGCATTGCAGTTCAACCCTGTCATGTCCCCTACACCATCATTGGACACGTCGGGGCAGGGCAAATTTCCGGGCTGTGATAAATGTGATGCAGCAAAACCAAGTAACGCGTCTTTTGCTTGTGCCAAGGCCGCAGTCGTCACTTTATCGCGATCTAACCGCAGGCTCGCCTTGGTCAACGCGCTAACAAGCAATGTCGCTGCACCAATGACGATGATAGTAATAACAATGAGGAGCGCCGAGCCTTGCTGGCGTAAGCGCGGGCGATCTCGTGCGGGAAGGGGGCGAGTCTGCATGGCTGTTACTATTTCGATTGCGACGGCATGGGCGGAGTGCTGTCGTCATAGACCTCCCTAACCTTGCCCTTGGTCGCGTCGAAGGTTTGACCGGGCTTTAAATTCAGTCTTGTGCCGGAAGGCAGTCGCATTGAAACAGTCTGCTTTCCACCCGGCTTGAGTAAGGTGATGCCTTGAGCAATCTCCTGGTCGTGTTGCGCGGTCTGATTGATCCATGCGGTGAGTTTCCCGCTGCTGTTCCGAACGTATCCGTCCAGCGTGATTTGATCGGCTGCCGGTGGTTCGATCGGTGCACTTATTGTGCTCGGCGCGCTCGTCGCCGACCCGTTCTTGACAAATTTTTGCCGCGCTTGATCCAGGGCTGCTCTTTCACTTAGGCTGGAAAACAGGCGGCCAAGCGGTTCCGCGGCAGCCTGTGCGCCGCCCGCGAAGAGCGGCACGAGTATCAGCATGAATAGTGTGTAGAGTATATTTCTTGCCATCTTATTTGACCTCCGCTATAGCTGCATCTTGAGGGTCGTGGACCCGTTCGCCGATCGTTAGCCAGTGCAGGGTGCAATCGGCGCTCAGGGATGGCGTTAGCGCATAGTCAAGCGCGACGACCTGGGTCCGGTTAATGGTGCATGCTTGGGCAGCATAAAACGTCTTGCTTTTTAAGTCGTCCAGGAAATTGAATAGATCCATTTCATGGAGCAGATCTAGGTGCAGTGTTACCTTGCTAGCCCGTAGTTCCAGAGTTGGCGGAAGCAGCGCCGGATCGACCTGAAATGGCAATTGAGCAGAAATTTCATAGGTAAGCGGCAGCAGTTTTCGGCTTGCATGTATATGCTTGATGTGCTCGATCCAGTCTAGCCGCTTCTCTTCACCGACGAAACCACGCTCGCGCAGCTGGATGAATTTTGCCTGAAAATCCCGAATCTCCGTCGTTTCAGTTCTTGCCATACTGTCGCGACTGTGAATTTCGTCACGCTGTATCTGCAACTGGTTTTCCGTGGCGCGCAGCTTGATCAAGACCATTCTGCTGATGCTGATCAGGGAAGCGGTCAATAAAATACTGACGCCGAGGGCTAGCAGCGCTTTGCGCAGGAAGTGATACTCGGTCTCTGCGATCACGCGCGTGCTTGCTGCGCTTTTCACAGGCGCAGCATTGTTGGATGCGGGGGATGTCGTTTTATCCATGGTCAGGGATTCCAAACCAGTTTCAGCGTGAAGCTGGCTTTAAGGTCCGGGTCGTCATTGCCGGCGTTGCCATCGAGTTTGACGGCTGGTCGGATGTCGAGCGGCCACTGGGTAACTTCAACGCTTACCCGTTTACTCTTGGATAACTGCGCCGTAAACTGGCGCACGCTTTCCAACGCCGTGCGGTAATCGCTATTGAACGGGGCGACCTCCCCCTCGATCAACATGATCTGGAACGGTTTTTTGGGAATTCCGATGAGTGCGGCGGAGGGCGCCGTTTCCGCTGTCGGGGCCGGTAGCGCCGGCTCGGCTGGGTTCACTGCGGCAGGTGCCGTTTCGCTCACTTGCCACTGCATCTGATTGATCCGTATTTCAGGGCGCAGATTCAAGGCGCTGCTGACCATGCCGAACAGTGCGACCGGTTCCGGCGCATTGCGCGCAATCATTTGCTCGATGTCCACCGCCGCTTTCATGTTTTGGGGCTTGGCTACGCTGGACGGCATGGCGCTGATAATGTTCTGGTAGCGCGTCTCATCGGCGCTGATTTCCAGTTCCATTTGCCGATTTTTTTGTTGCGTGTCAAAGGCATCGATACTGTTCATACCGGTCCAGAGGATGCCAGCGGCAACCGTTGCAGCGCTCAGCCAGTAAACCGCGATTCTCGTTTGCCATAGTTTGTAGAAACGGGTTTGATCCGGCAACTGATAGTGGCTGGCGGGTGCTTTTCTCCCAAGCAGCGACAAGAACAGCGGATCGCATAGCGCGATATTGTCCAGGTATGTTAGTCCCAGCGCATGCGTTGCTTCTTGCACGCTGACCAGGCGGTGAACTACGGTTGCCGTGTCCAGGCACGCGATTTGCAGCGCCGGCAGGATGGTGTCATTAGCCACCACGACAATGTGGATCTGCGCGCCCACGGGCAACTGTCGGGTGCTCGCCAAGAACTGGCGGGTTTTCCCGATTTCGAGCGCCACCGTGTTGGCGAGGGCCTCCGGGTTGAGCTCTGAGAGCGGGGTCAGGCGGCTGAACCTGAGCGTGCCGTCTTGAAAATAAGTTTGGCGCAAACCACTCGATTGGTGCGTTATCAATAACAGTGGACCGTCGTCCAGCCCAAGCGGCTTGCATAAGACGGAACTGAGCAACGCCACGGAAAAGATGCCGGCGAGCGGCACTTTCTGTTCCAAAATCGCATCCACCCACGGTCTAGGTAGCGCGGGATTGGTCAACGCGCTAAACAACACCTGATCGTCCTTGCGTCCTGCCTTGTCGCGCCCCTGAACGCTGCCTTGGCGAAACGGGGTATCGCGATAGAACTGGCCAAGCCGGCGCTTGATCAAGGTCGTGCGGGCCTTGCCGAATACATGCGGAATCGTGTCGCGCTGAAAAGCTTCCTCGATCAGATCGACCAACAAATAGGCTGGGCTATCCTGCCGAGCGGCAATGTAGCTGGAAAACGCGTCCCACCCTTCCGCGTCGTTGGAGAATTCCTGGAGCGCGGAAAGTCTCCCCTTGACCCAGACGTAGGCGGTGAGTTGGTTGTTGGTTAAATACAGAAGCTGCTTGCGCACTAGCGGCCCCTTGAAACCGTGGGTTTGGAAAATGCCATATCCATCATGTTTTGATCTTGCTGATTGTGTCGTAAATCGGACCGAGGACCGACAGCATGATCCAGCCCAGAAGCAGGCCGAGTACAACCGTCATGATCGGTTCGATCAGGGCTTGCACTTTCTCGATCATTTCCTTGACGTCGCGGTTATAAAAATAGCTGACGTTTTGCAGCGCCGTATCGAGCGAGCCGGTCGCTTCGCCAATTTTGAGCATGCGGATCACTAACGGAGGAAATATTCCTGTGTTTTGAAAGGCGGCGGTAATACTCTGTCCTTCGGCGATAAATTGTCCTGCGCGTTGCAAACCTGCGGCGATGACTTCGTTGTTGACGATATTTTCCGACAGGCGAATGCAATCGAGGATGGTAATGCCCGAGGCATACATCAATCCAAAAAACGTGGCGAACCGGGCCAGGATAATCTTGTGCAAGATGGGCCCGATCATCGGAATGCGCAGCTTGTATCCGGCTGCCTTGTAGCGCGCTCGAGGGCTGTTTTTGAGCAGAATCACGGATCCGATAAAGATCAGGACCGGAATCGCGAGAATGAGGTACCAGTAATTGATCACAATATCCGATACAAACATCAATGCCCGCGTATGAATGGGCAGTTCTTGCCCCATGTTCTTGATAAAACCGGTTAGTTGCGGCACCAGGTAAATCATCAGGAAAAAAGATACCCCGAGCACGATGGTGGCAACGAAAGTCGGATACATCACGATCTTCTTGGTCTGGGAGGCCAGTTCATCTTCCCATTTCAGGCTCTCGCTCAAATTTTTGAAAACCAGGCCGAGCTTTCCGCTTTTTTCGCCGGCCATCAACAGGCTGGTGAAGGTTTTGTCAAACACCTTGGGATGGCGCATCATCGCTTCCGACAATTGCGAGCCGCTCTCGATGTTTTCGATCAGATCGGCGACAATTTCCCGCAGGCGCGGCTGGTCCGCGCTGTCGCGCAGGTCGGCCAGACCCTCCAGGATCGGCACGCCGGCCGTCGTCAATTGCTCCATGTGGAAGCAAAAATTGATCAAGTCCTTTCGGGAAACTTTCTTGATGCCCAATGAAAATGTCTTCGGGCCGGCCAGGTTGCAGTCGATCAGGTCGAGGTCCATGCGCTTGAGGCGCAACTCGAGGTCGGGCAGATTGGATGCGTCCATGCTGCCGCGCACGGTCTTGCCCAGCGCATCCATCGACTGATAGGCATACATCGCCATCAGAGCAGCCTGTCGGTCAAGTCGACCACGCGCGAAATTTCATCGAGCGAGCTGGAACCATCGAGTACGCGCCGCACGCCGTCGTCCACCAGCGGACGGAAACCGTTGGCCATGGCCGCCGTGCGCAGTTCGCTGGCCGTGGCGCGGCGCGCAACCAGGTCGTCGAGCGCGTTATTCATCTTGAGCAATTCCATGATGCCTTGCCGGCCCTTGTAACCTTGATGGTCGCAGCGATCGCAGCCGACAGCGCGGTAAATGGTGACCTCCGGGTGGTCGTGATTCAGGCCGAGCAAGCGCCTTTCCACCGAATCGGCTTGAAACGGTTCCTTGCAGTAGGTGCACAACTTGCGGATCAATCGCTGTGCGATGACGCCAATAATATTTCCGGCCATGATGTCGGGCAAAATGCCGATATCGAGCAAGCGCGGGATCGCGCCGATCGCCGAGTTGGTGTGCAAGGTTGAATACACCTGATGCCCGGTCATGGCCGCGCTGAACGCCATTTCAGCCGTTTCCGCATCGCGAATCTCGCCCACCAGAATGATGTCGGGGTCTTGCCGCATCATCGAGCGGATGCCGTCGGCAAAACCCATCTTGGCCGATTCGTTCACCGATGTCTGGCGGATCATGCTCATCGGGTATTCGACCGGGTCTTCCAGGGTCATGATGTTCAGGCTCTCGGTATTGATGTGATTCAATAACGAATAAAGCGTGGTGGTCTTGCCGCTACCGGTCGGGCCGGTGACCAGGATGATTCCTTCCGGGCGGGCGATCATCAGCTTGAGCAAGGTCAGGTCATTGTCTTCGAGGCCGAGGCCATCGAGCGGGACGATGCCTTTTTGGCGGTCCAGAATACGCAATACAAAGTTTTCGCCATGCGTGGTTGGATGCGCCGACGAGCGGAAATCGATTTGCCGTCCCGAGAAATTAATCGAGATCCGGCCGTCCTGCGGGGCGCGCGTTTCGGCGATATTCATGTTGCTCATGACTTTTAGCCGCACCGCCATCGCAGGCCAATAGGTTTTGTGCAGGCTGCGGATCTGGCGCAAGATGCCGTCGATGCGGTAACGAATGCGCAGAAAAAATTGCTCGGGCTCGAAATGGATATCGGACGCGTTGTGCTGCACCGCATCGGCCAGCAGCGCGTCCATCAGGCGCACCAGCGGCTGGCTGTACTCGTCGGAAACGGTTTGCAGGCTCTTGTAATTGATTTCGCCCGTTTCAATTTCCTGCAAGATGCCATCAATCGACAATTCAAAACCGTAGTATTGATCGATGGCGCGCGTGATCTCGGACTCGCTGGCCAATACCGGCGTGATCTTGACATCCTTGCCCAGCATGGCGTTGATCTGGTCGAGCGCGACAATATTGCTGGTATCGGCCATCGCCAGCATCAAGTTGTGCTGATACTTGTCAAACACCATCGGGAACACCAGGTAACGCTTGGCGATATCCTTGGAGATCATCTTGACCGCCGTGGCATCGACCACGATGTTGGTCAAGCCCGTGCTTTGCTGATCCAGTGTTTCGCTGAGCGCCTCCCGGACGATGGTTTCGGTCACGAAACCGAGGTTAATCAGCAGCTTGCCGAGCGGAAGGCCGCTGCGCTTTTGTTCAATCAAGCCAATGCGTAATTGGTCTTCGCTGATAACGCCTTTCTCGATTAACAGCTTGCCTAGCGGTAGTTTGCCCTTTGTTGCCATGATTTACATCCTATTCATTACTTCATCCGCCAGTCCTGTCGGACGGCAGGGCGCTAATTGGTTGACCAGTTGGTTGGCCAGTTGGTCAGTGCTGAGCTGCCGCCTGCAGATCCTGGACCCGCTGTTGAACGGCTGCGCTATTAAAGTTTCCTGGACTGGTGTGCACCAGCGTCAAGGCGCGCTGGTAAAAATCGAGCGCCAGCTTGCCTTGATTGAGCCGGTCCAAGCTCACCGCAAGGTTGAATGCATAGTCGGCATTGCCGGGGGCCGTGCCAAAGGCGCGAAAATACGTCTGTTGTGCTTCGGGCCAGCGTGCTTGTTGCGCGTATAAGTTGCCGAGCACAAATAAAATGGCGCCAGATTGCGGATTTTGCGCAAGAATTTTTTTCAGACGGCTTTCATTTTGCGATAGGTCGCCCGCTTGCAGACTCGTTAGTCCGGCAATTGCATCGGGATCAGCCGGGTCGAGTTCCAGCAACTTGACGTAGAGCGCACTGGCTTGGGTCGCTTGTTTGCGCGAAATGGCAATGGCAGCCATGCCGAGCAGGGCATCGCGGTTGTTGGGCTCTTGCTGCAAGACTTTTTGGTATTGCTGTTGGGCTGCCGCCGCGTCACCGGACATGAATAATTGATACGCGTTGTTCAGCAACGGATGTAGCTGGCGCTCGGTTTGGTTTTGGCGGATTTGAATCGACTTGGCATCGTCAGCCATGGTCGAGCGGTCTTGACGCGGCGCCGGCGCCGATGCGGCGTGGCGCCGCGCGTTGTGGGCCGGGGCCGGGGCCGGGGCCGTAAAGGCTTGCTCGGGCCGCTCTTGCTGCGAACGCTGCGCCGTATTGACACGGGCTGCGCGGGCCGCGTTTCGCTGCGCCCCTGAATCGGGAACGCCGGCGGCTGCTTCGGGCGGCGCAGCAATCTCAGCCGGTACTGCCGGTGCATCAGTGGTCGGCACCGTCTCGGCCGGAATAGGGGCGGGCCCCGATCGCGCAGGCGTCGGCTTGAGCAAGAGCGCGGAACCCTGAGTTAGGGAAAGCAAGTAGTAGTAGCCGCAGCCCGCGAGCGCGAGGACCGCGATCGCGCCGGCGAGGGCGATGATGGTCGCCTTGCGCTTGCGTGGCGTTTGCTTGGATACGAAAACCGTTTTGGCTTTTTGTTGTGCCAGAACCGTTTGTTTTTCCACATGGGCATCAGATTTTTGCTGTTCCAGCCGGGCTTTTGCCAATGACTGCGTCGTGTGGCCTTGGCTGGCCTCGGGCGCTGATTCTTGCGTCGCGCGTGGGCCGGGTAAGGTGCCGCCTGATTCAGCAGCGGCGGGGGCGAGGCTGGATCGCTCTTGCTCTAGCGGCTCGGTCGCTGCGAATGCGCGCACCGGGTCGGTCCGGGGTGAAAATTGCTGATCGGACAAACTCTCGTCCTCCTTCTCCCCGGGGGCAATGCCCTGGCCGATCACCGGCGAGAGTTCCAAGTCCAGCATGCCAAGCGCTGCGGCGCTGCGCGCCACAAACGGGTTTTCATTGACGGACGCGGCAGTGGAATCGATCGGCCCGATGCTAGTTTCCTGGGGCGACAAGGCGATCTGTTCACTCGGACGGTTCGGGGGATCCAGCGTGATAGTTCCGTTGGACGCGACATCGAACGGGTTGCCTTGCTTGCGCTTGGCGTGCTCCGCCTTCTTGAGCGCTTGCATTAATAAGCTCATCGGGCTTCCCCGACCTGGCGCCCGGTGCGGTTCTGCACCGGGGCATCGGGCATCAGGTAACGATAGTCCTTGAAGTCGCCATTGAGGTTGGGATCCTTGAGTACGACAGGGCGAATGAAAACGACCAGTTCCGATTTCGTCGTTTTTTCATTCCGATAACCGAACAGGTTGCCCAGGATCGGCACTTTCCCGACCCCCGGAATGCTGTCTTTCACATTGTTGATGGAGTCTTGCATCAAGCCGCCCATCACGGCGACCTGTCCGCTGCTCACCTTCATGATCGATTCAAGTTCGCGCGCCTGGATCACGGGAATGTTGCTGACCGTTCCGGCAGCGGCCAGTACTGGATTTGGATCTTGCACAAAGGAAACGATACGGGTGATGGTCGGACGCACATTGAGGGTGACTTCGTCGCTCTCGGCGATCTGCGGCGTCACGCTCATGACAAAGCCGACCGGCACGGTATGCAGTTGAGACGTATAAACAATTTTCTCGAACGTATCTTTGGTGGCCGGGGTGACGTCGGCGCTGATCGTAAAATAAACGTTGTTGTCGACCACTTTGAGCAGGGCCGTCTGATTGTTCAAGACACTGATCTTGGGACTGGACAAGACCTTGACCTTGCCAAAGGTGTCCAGCAATTGAATGGTCGCCGAAATGTCGCCCAGCGCCGTGCCCGCTTTGAGAAAGTTAAATAGCACCATGCCCGGCGTGACGCCGGGCACCACGCCCGATTCCAGCACGCGCGACCCGATCTGCCCCTGCCGAACGCTGAGCGCCGAATTCAATTTATTGTTGACGCTGGACCAATTGATACCCTGTTGGAACTGGTCGCTCAACTGGACTTCGACGATGGTCGCCTCGATCAACACCTGCCGCTTGGCGCTGGACATCACCAGGTCGAGGAATTCCTGGATTTTCTCGTGCTGCCGGCTGTTCGCGCGCACGGCGATCAAGCCCGTTTCCGGGTTTGCGATGACCGAGGCCGCTTCGCGGTAGCTGACCGGCTTGGCTGGCGCAAAAGCGGTAGCTGGACTGCCCGCCGCTGGAAGCGCGGTGGGCGCGGTGGGGGCGGTCGCGCTCTTGTCCCCGCCTGCGTCGGGAACCATCTTGTCGGTTTCGCGCAAGATGTCTTCGATATTTTTCCTCAGCACTTCCCAAAAATGATTGTTCGAGGTATTGGTTACTGAGGTCGTTGAATTGTTGTCTCCGCCCGAACCGCCCGCGCCCGCGCTGTCGGTGCTGCCGGCCGCGATTTGGGTGGCGATATTGATCGTGCTGCTGGTATTGCGCGAAATATTCACATAATCGATTTTGTAATTTCGCAGAAAGGGGCCATCGGGCAACACCGTCAGATTCGCGCCGTCGAGCTCGTAGCGCATGTCGACTTGCTTTGCGATGCGATTAAGCAACTGCGGCATGGTTTGATCGAGCGCGTTCAAGGTCACGCTGCCGTCGATCCCCGGATGAATATCCACGTTGAGCTTGGCATCGCGCGCCAGCGCAAATAATAGCGACTGAACCGGCACCTTGTACACCGTCACGCTGTAGGTCTCCACTTTTGGCGCCGCTTTCGGCGGCCTGAGCGAAGCGCTTTGCTGAACAACCTGGGGAATTTCGCCTGCCGTGCGTACTTCCTCGCGCACATGCACGGGCGAGGGAGACAGAGGCATCGCACCGCAAGCCGACAGTGCGAGAAAGACAGGAGCAAGGACTGCAAATTTTTCCATTACGGTTGACACGCTTTCGAATCTGCGAAAAATATTGGAAATGATGGGTGCGGTGCTAAATATTGATTTCTATCAAGATACCATCAATTGGCGCGGCGGCGCGACGAAGATCGCTGTCTACACGCATTACTGTTGCCATGGATCCACGGCGCGGGAACGTTCGATTTCATCGCGGATTCCGGCGATGGTGCGCACGCGGGGCCGGTAGCCCCATTGATCCGACAATTCCAGCGCCATCGCCTCGGCCTCCGCGCGCGTCGAATAGTTGCCGTAGAGAACGCCGACGCGCTCTACGCCACCGCTGCGGCTTGGAAATAGATGGATTTCCTGCCCGCCGATCTCCTGCTTGATTTTTTGCAGAAGGCGCTCGATCTCCGTGCGCCGATCGGACCGCATCGAACTAATTTGCAAACTGAAATACGCTGGCTGAGCCGCTGCCAGCCATGCTTTCGACACCGACAGGGTGGTTTGCGAGAGGGCGCTTGTTGGTACAGGCTTTAGCAATGCTGGCGCCTGGATCGCTTGCCTTACTTGAAATTTCCACGCGACCAAACCAGTCGCGAGCAGCACGAAAACCGCTGAAACGAGGGCAAGGGTCAGCCTCGGTTTGCCACCCCAGCGGCGCGAGGCAGGGCTGGAAAACTCGCTATCCTGTATCGCCGACCGCACATGTTTGGCGCGGATGGTGTGGGTATTGTCGGCAAAGGCGGCCAGCAAGGTCTTGTCGGCCAGGATATTAATGCGTCGCACAATACCCTCGGACACTTGGGCCAATTGGGCGATGGCATCGCGGGTGAACAAATCTGGTCCATGGTAGCCGGCCGCCCGCATCCTAAACATCAGAAATTCGGGAATGGTCGCGACCGGCATGGGAGGCACCTTGAAGCTATGCGTGATGCGTTCTTTGAGCTGGCGCATGCGCGCCAGGGCAAGATTCTCGTCGAGTTCTGGTTGGCCAAACAACACGATTTGAAGCAGCTTGTGGTGAGCCGTTTCAAGATTGGAAAACAAGCGTATCTCTTCCAAGGTGTCGAGCGGCATTGCCTGCGCCTCTTCCACCAGCAACAACACTTGCTTGCCGTCTACGTGCTTGCTGATCAGATCGGCCTGGACCATGCGAATGACCTCGTCGGGCCGCTTGCCATCGGTCGCCAAGCCCAATTCCCCGGCGATCGCGTAGACCACATCTTCCCGGCTAAGGGTCGGGTTGACCAGATAAATGACCACGATATTATCTGGCAGCATGCCAGCCAGCATACGGCACAACATGGTCTTGCCGCTGCCCACTTCGCCGGTCACCTTGATGATGCCTTCGCCATGGCAGACGGCGTAAAGCATGGCTTCCAGGATTTCGCCGCGAGTGCTGCCGGCAAAGAAAAAAGCCGGGTTCGGGGTGATCCCGAACGGCGACTGGGTCAGGCCAAAATGAGAAAGGTACATGCGGTTTTCAGTGCGAATGAGCGGTTGGTAAGAAGGACAGGGCGATCGCGGGACAGGTTCGATGCTGCGTTTAGTCAATGCAGCGCTTAGGCAATGCAGCGCATATAGGCCTGCTCCAGCGTTTCGGCCGCGTAACTGCGCCGGCATTCATCGGGCGAGCCGACGAAGCGCAGCTTTCCGTCGTGCAAAATAGCCATGCGGTCGCACATTTCGTCAACGTCGGCCAAAGCATGCGAGCTGAAAAACAGGGTAGCCCCGCGCGTGCGCTGCCGGGCCAGGCATTGCTTGAGCAGAGCCCGGGCTTTCGGATCGAGACCGCTCATCGGCTCATCGAGAATGTAAAGATCTTTTTGGGCCAGGAAACAGGCCGCCAGCCCGAGCTTTTGGGTCATGCCCTTGGAAAAGGAATGCACCGGGCGCGACAATGCCGCCACATCGAGATCGAGCTCTTGCAGCATGGCGCTGGCCTGGTCCGCGCGGTAGGGAAGCGACTGCAAAGTG
>JANPCW010000879.1:0-3721 GCA_031431155.1 Janthinobacterium sp.
GGCCTTGGCCCGCGCTACCAAACTAGCGTGCAAGCTGCGCGGCAAGCGCTGCATCAAGCGCACCGGCGGAGCGGTTTCGCCGTGACGGGTGGGTTTCGGGATCGGCTTGCCCATGTGGGCGCGAGCGGACATCCACGCGGAAAACGCATCACGCGCATTAGCAACGGCCTCCGCCTCGGTTTCGCCGTCGGACATGCAGCCGGGAAGATCGGGGAAGGTAATCAGGTAGCCGCCGCCATCGTCTTCCGTCAGCGGTTCGACCACATGGGCATACGCCTCGAACGGATACGGCGATTCGACGTGAGGAACGGTGATTTCACTCATGATTGCAACTCCTTTGCCTTATCGACCAACGCCACAAACTGGCGCACATACACCGGCTTGATGGGCCGATGCGCCGGGACGCACACATCATCGTCCACGCAGGGGAACGAAAATACATGATGACTTCCGCCCTCGTTGCGCCAATCAATGCCAAATCGGTTGGCTACCGACTTCAAGTCGTCAATCCGCCAGTCACGCGGGTTGTTGCGCATCCGGGCAAGGATTTTTTCGTGCGTGCTCATGGTTTTTATAGTGTCACATACGGCACTATAAATCAAGTACTGAAATGCTGCAAATCTGCGTCAGAAATGCTGACAGTATCATCGGTTACTTCAGGCCGATACTGGACTAGACATAATGTATTGACCTGCGGGACCTCAAGCGACGCGTTTGATATAGGGTGTATTACGCGGTAGCGGGCAAGCAGGTTGTCTTGCTGCCATGTGGTGGCGGCAAACGAACGCAGGATGCCGATATCCACCGCGCCTGTGAATATTGGCAGGACTGGCAAAGGAGAATTGATCATGAAAAGTAGAGCGCACGACGAAGCAATGGCTGAGCTTTATCGTAAAGACCCGGAGTTTGCCCTGCAAGTGATCAACAACATCCTTGAGGATGGCGACCAAGGGGAACTGCTCATCGTGTTACGCCAAATGGCAAAAGCCTTTGGCGGTGTCCAAACGGTGGCAGACAAGGCGCACCTGAACCCGACACAGCTCTATCGCACATTGTCGCCGACCGGCAATCCAGCCCTTAGCAGCTTTTCGGCGATCTTGAAGGCGATGGGGCTGCGCCTCGCGGTGCGATCCATACAGGCTCCACCCGCACACGCTTAAAACGCAACGCATGACGCCACACTGTCGAGAGTTACCGGGCGACAGCCGCAAAGTCGACAAGAAACGATGCAGTTAAGGCGGAGCGGCCAACGCGCTGGAATCAACTTGGATACTAGTAGGGATCGGAAAATTTTCGCGGGGCAGCCAAGGGGAATGCGGGAATGCGCCAACGAATTGTGCAATCAAGCAGCAATGCTCTTGGCGTGCGTAGAATCACCCCGCCCAGCCAAGAGCCCAGCCACCGAAATATCTTCGTCAAGCTCCTCCCAGTGCATGCCGTTAATGGACAGGTCACATTTTTGGCGCTGCTCGGGTTTAGCATGCAACAGTCGGGGAAACCACGCCAATGGGATGCCAAGCGTGCGGCCGTCCGACAATTCGACCCACATACTATTATCGTCAAACCGTACCGATTTAACCGAAGTATTCATTCCACGCCCTTTCAATAACTGCACTGTTTTGTTCAACAACTTCTGCCAGTTCGCGCAATGTTCGAGCATCAAAACCATCGCTGTCACTCAGATGGACCATTGGATGCAACCAGAATTTCGCCTCACCCTCATTGCTGCGAACATGCACGTGTACCGGTTCTCTCGGGCTACCTTCGTTTGAGTAGAAGAAGAACCGAAATCCCTTATAACGAAAGATGACTGGCATCCCGCTCCCTATTTCATGTGTGTTATTTCACGCTGCCAACGTCAACAATCTTGTAGACTTCGCCTCGCGTTTTTACGGAATTTTCATAGCGAACGCTGAAGCATCGACGATGCTGAAAAAGGTAGCATACATTGGCGAAAATTGCATTTTGTTTTCTGTAGTCAGCCACCTGGCGCATGCCGTGTGCTAGTCGGTGCGCGCGTCACCGCGCGACTGGCCATAATAGCCGAGCACGACGCACACGATCCACCTCTAGCCCCGCCATCTGCGTATTCCACACGCGCTCTGCCATGGCGCTCGACCATAGCCGATAACGCGGCAGCCGGCGCAATACGGTTACCGCCACGCTGAAGGCCCACAGCGGCACCGTCAGCACGCGCGAACGGCGGCCACCCATCAGCATTCAGGCTACTAGGAATGACGAATCTCAGCATGGAGATTCACGCCAAGTGCTCGAACCACTTTCATCACCGTTTCGTAACGTGGTTTCGCGCCGGGTGAAAGCGCTTTGTAAAGGCTTTCGCGGCCCAAGCCGGAATCCTTTGCCAACTGTGTCATGCCACGAGCACGCGCCACGGTCTTAACCGCCACAAGAAATGCGTCGGGATCCGGGTCGTCCAGTGCTGCCGTCAGATAGGCGGCAACAGTTTCTTCGTTGTCGAGATAATCGGCCGCGTCGAATGGGGTGAAATTGGTCATGATATTAATCCTTGGGTAATGCGCGCGCCATTTCTATAGCGCGCTTGATGTCATGTTTCTGGGTTGATTTATCGCCGCCCGACAGCAGCAGATAAACCACGGCACCGCGCCGCGTGAAGTACACTCGGTAGCCGGGACCGTAGTGAATCCTCATCTCGGAAACCCCTTCGCCCACCGGTTCGCAGTCGCCAAAATTACCTTTTGCCGCACGATCAAGACGCAAAGCAACCTGGGCTTTTCCAATTCTGTCTTTCAGTCCGATCAGCCAAGCATCGAATTCATCAGATTTTTGGAAAGTGTTCATGGTCAAAGCGTACTCATTTGGATACAAAAGTCAAGCAGATTACAAAAGACTACGACAATGAAGCCCCAAGCCAGCGGTGCGCTCAAGGTCGTCCTCGTCAAATTTTCAGTCTGATGCGCTCATGCCGGCAAATCCCCTGTCCCCATGGAAATCGGGAGCCCGCCGACGGCAGCAGCATGCTGCCCTCCTGCGAAACGGGTTGAGCTTGCAAGCTCAGCCAGCGTGCGGATTAGCGCAGCCACGATCGACCGCGCAGCGTAAGACCCGCGAGCAAATCGACGGCAAGGAAAGGCGGCGATCCGGTATGGACTCAGCTATACGGCGCAGCATTCCAGTGCGTACGTTGCCGACTGGGGCGATCCGCCGCCCGGTTATTTCAAAGTAGACATGGTGGAGCACTGTGGCGGACGTAACAATGTGCATGATAGCTGAGGGGCAAACAGGCGCATTTTCGATGACCCGAACGGGACTGCGCTGTAGACATCGAGCGACCGGCATCGCGCTTAAGGGCCGCTAGCGTCAAAGGCGGCCCCAGAAAACCCACGTTTTTTGGAATAGAGCGAGAGCTAATGTATGCACTTGACAGCATATTCTCTTAAAGGCATACTTTAGCCATGATATGGGAAATCGAATTTACAGATGAGTTCGGAACGTGGTGGGATACGCTCAGCGATGATGAGCAAGGAATCCGTCCGCGCCAGTGTGAAGCTGCTCGGCGAGTACGGGCCGGGTCTCCGGTTTCCGCATTCGAGCGGCATTAATGGATCGCGGCACGGCCACATGCGCGAGCTTCGTGTCCAACATGCTGGTCGCCCATATCGATTGCTGTTTGCCTTCGACCCTCGCCGATGCGCAATCCTGTTGTTGGGCGGGGACAAGTCCGGCAACGATCGCTGGTATG
>JANPCW010000880.1:0-1896 GCA_031431155.1 Janthinobacterium sp.
CAAGCTCGAAGTGCTGGGGGACGAGAAAACGCTGTTCCCGCACATGCCGGAAACCCTGATCGCGGCCGAACAGCTGGTCAAGGACGGCTTCGACGTGATGGTCTATTGCAGCGACGATCCGATCCAGGCCCGGCTGCTCGAGCAAATCGGCTGCGTGGCGATCATGCCGCTGGCATCTTTGATCGGCTCCGGCATGGGCATTCTGAACCCGTGGAACCTGTCGCTGATCATCGAGCAGGCGCAGGTGCCGGTGCTGGTCGATGCCGGTGTCGGCACCGCGTCCGACGCGGCCGTCGCACTCGAACTCGGGTGCGACGGCGTGCTGATGAACAGCGCGATTGCGCTTGCCGCCGACCCGGTGCGGATGGCGCGCGCGATGCGGCTCGCGGTGCAGGCCGGACGCGAAGCGTTCCTGGCCGGGCGCATGCCCAAGCGCTTCGCGGCGTCGCCATCGTCGCCGATGGCGGGGCGCCTGGCATGATGCTGCAAGCGAACCCGGGCCCTGGCCTCGCTCGGCCATCGGTGCTGGTGTTTGCCGGTCTCGACCCCAGCGGCGGTGCCGGGATCGCGGCCGACATCCTCGCGATCGCGGCACAAGGTGCGCACGCGCTGCCGGTCGTCACGGCACTCACCGTGCAAGACAACAATCGGGTGTACGAAGTGCTGCCGGTTGCCTGCGACATCGTGGCGCGCCAGGTGCAGGCGCTGATCGGTCGGATGACAATCAGCGCCATCAAGATCGGCATCCCGGGCAGCCGCGCCAATGCCCAGGTGATGGCGGACCTGATTGTGCAGTTGCGGCGCAACCGGCCGGCGCTGCCGGTGATCCTTGACCCGGTGCTGGCCAGCGGCAATGGCGACGCCTTGTCGCGCGACGATGCGGTGCAGGCCCTAGCGCCGCTGCTGCCCTTGGCCACCCTGATTTTGCCGAACTTGCCGGAAGCGGGCGCCTTGTGCGGATTCGACAGCGAACCTGGCCGGCAAGCGCAGTACCTGCGCGCGCTCGGCTGCGAGCAGGTGCTGATCACCGGCGGCCATGCCAGCGGGGACGAGGTGATCAACCGCTGGTACGGCTTGGGGCAGGCGCTGGAATGGCGCTGGCCGCGCCTGCCGGGCGCTTTTCATGGCAGCGGCTGCACGCTGGCGTCGGCCATCGCGGCGCGGCTCGCGCTGGGCGACACGATGGCCAAGGCGCTGGCCACGGCGCAGGCCTACTGCCACATCGCGCTGACGGCATCGTTCGCGATTGCCGAAGGGCAGCGCATCCCGCTGCGTTGACATGGACAACTTACCGAAGGACGCACCGATGCGAGGACTCTACCTTGTCACGCCCAATTGGGACGACACAGAAAAACTATTGGCCGTGACCGAACAGGCATTGCGCGCCGGTTCCGGCGTTGCGATGGTGCAGTACCGGCACAAGACTGCTAGCCGGGCGTTGCGATTGGCGCAGGGCGCGGCCTTGCTGGCGCTGTGCCGGCGTTACCAGTGCCCGCTGGTGATCAACGATTTCGTCGATCTGTGCCTGGCACTCGGGGCCGATGGGGTGCATCTGGGTGGCACCGACGCTTCGGTTGTCGAGGTGCGCGCCATGCTGGGCGCGGGTAAGATCATCGGCGCCTCCTGCTACGGCGACCTGCAGAGCGCGTGCGCGGCGCAACAAGCTGGCGCCAGTTATGTCGCATTCGGCGGGTTCTATCCTTCGCTGGTCAAGCAGTATCCGGTCACGACCCGGCCCGCGATTCTGGACGAGGCGCGCGCGACGATCACATTGCCGCGCGTCGTCATCGGCGGGATGACGCCGGAAAATGCCGCGCCGCTGGTGGCGCGCGGAGCAAGCATGGTGGCGGCCATCAGCAGCGTCTACCTGGCCGCCGACCCCGCTGCTGCAGTGGG
>JANPCW010000881.1:0-2943 GCA_031431155.1 Janthinobacterium sp.
TTGCCAAATCGCAGGCCACGGTGCTGATCCAGGGCGAGACCGGTACCGGCAAGGAGCTGGTGGCACAAGCGATTCACCGTGAAAACCCGCGCGCCATGGCCGGCAACAAGCCGTTTGTCGCGGTCAATTGCGGCGCGATTGCAGAATCGCTGCTCGAATCGGAACTGTTCGGCTACGAAGAAGGCGCATTCACCGGTTCGCGCCGCGGCGGGCACGCCGGACTGTTCGAAGCGGCCCATCGGGGCACGCTGTTTCTCGATGAAATCGGCGAAATGCCGCTGACGCTGCAAATTCGCCTGTTACGGGTATTGGAGGAACGCGAAGTGGTGCGCGTCGGCGGCACCCGGCCGATCCCGGTCGATGTGCGCATCATCAGCGCCACCCATTGCGACCTGGAAGCGCGCATCCGCGAGGGCAGTTTCCGCGCCGACCTGTTTTATCGACTGGCCGTGTTGCGCCTGACGCTGCCGCCGCTGCGCGAACGCCCGGACGACTTGATCGCGCTCTCTGAATGGTGCCTGAAAAAAGCGCTGGCCTCGCTCGGAGCCCGTCCGCACCCGAATCTGCATGCGGAGATTGTCGCCTGCGCCCCGCTTTTTAGCGCCTATGAGTGGCCCGGCAATGTACGTGAGGTGCGCAACCTGATGGAGCGCCTGGCCCTGTTCCTGGCCGCCGAGCCGTTGCAGGCTTTGTCGCCCGGCTTCGTCATCAGCGTGGCGCCGGAGCTTGGCCAGGCATCGATGCCGGCACCGGCACTACCGCCCAGAACCTTGCCGGTTGCGTCGCAGCCGGCGCCAAGCATCGCCCAAGTGCTGGCCCGGTTCGACGGCAACCGTGCAGCTGCAGCGAAGTACCTGGGGATCAGCCGCACCACGTTATGGCGTAAATTGCAGCAGGATGAGTCGCCCATTCTCACCAAATAGTGTATCCTCAAGGCAATATTTGGTTGGCGCGAGAACAGATCCTCGCTTTATTCTTGCAGTAAACCCATGCATGCGACACAGATGAGGCACCACCGATGAGTACCACGATCTACGACAAGAGCGACAAAGGCCGCGCAGAAATCGCGACCCGCAAGTACCAGTTGGCTTCGCGCTTGCGCACGCTGCTTGTCATCATCGATGGCAAGCAAACGGTTGACGAATTACTGAAAAAAGTAGCGGGACTTGGGCTGGACGAGCAAAGCATCCAGGCCTTGCTGGATCAGGAATTCATTCAGATCCCGCACCCGGCCGAGCCAATTATGGCGGTCGACAAACGCGCGGCGTTGGAAGCAGAAAAAATCGAAGCTGCGCAGCTTGAGGCCAAGCGCGGCACCGAAGCGATGACGGACGCACAGCGATTCCAGGCGACCTACAAGTTCTTCAATGAAACCATCAAGAGCGCCATCGGCTTGCGCGGTTTCGCCCTGCAAATGAAGGTCGAACGCGCCTCGACCATGGAGGATTTTCACTCCTTGAGGATTCCCTATCTTGAAGCGGTCATGAAAGCGAATGGCAACGAAATGGCACGCAGCTTAGGTGACCGGCTCAATCAATTGCTAAATCCAGCCAATCAAAAACTGGTCGTTAGCACCATGTGACCTGTTCGCTGTAGTGCCAGCCGCACGTTCCCGGCATTGGCGGACATGCGCGGTGGTAGTGGTAGCGACCTGCGTTTGACATAGCTCCGACCTGCATCCAGCGGCTTTTTCGGCCAGACACACTGCAACCAGCGCCCACCTCAAACCAGAGATAATTGCGAATGAACCTGCATTCGATCCCGCCGACCTGCATTTAATCGACGCCAACCAGAATTAACTGCGACTGAAATCGAAAAAGGGGGCAGGTTGTTCCATGCAGAAATTCGTTTCCTGGACAGCCGGTTCCGACCCACAGAACCGTTTCTGTTTTTCGCCCCAATGGCAGCAGTGCAGCGTTTGCGGACAATGGCGGAACTGCCGCTTTTGACCGGTTTCGACCCAAAGCCGACATAGATGTTTCCCTAAAACGGCCAGTCAACGCCGTAATAACCGGCGCATTTGCGTTCGGGTTCACTCTAGCTATGACAGCCACCACCGCCGCAGCCGCCGCCGCCGCCGCCGCAACCTCCGGCTTTTTTATCCGCCTGCTTGACTGATTTAACGCTAAAGTCGACATTTTCGAGGATTGCCTGCAATTTCTGGACCGAAGTGAGTTTTTCGTCGAATTGCACGGTCGCACTCTGGGCACCAAGCGATACGGTGGTGACGCCATCGACCATGATCAATATGTCACTTACCCTATCGGCGCAGCCTTCATTAAGGCCTATTATCTTCAAGATTTCTGTTTGCATCGTATTTCTTTCTGGAGTTATTTAGCCGCGAACGGACGCCGTTTTTCTTCGTGGCGACGGCCAGCTACATGTAGCCGATCTGCCATAAAATGGCCTCAAAGCTGAGCGTGCGGCGACGAGCACATGGGACACGCCATGGACAATGCCCCGAAATCTGCACTTGCCGTTTCGATGGAATTCATCCAACAAATCCGTAGACAGAGATAGTCTTTGCCACCTCCACCAAGCCGGACGGCTTCGCCAAATGTTGCCGGGGCCGCCTCGATGGGCCGAACTTGCGGTCAAGGTTGGAATATTCAGGCCAAGAAATCTGCCCTGCCCGCCATCAAATTATTGAAGTGTCAAGCGTCTCGCATTGTACATCACCGGGGAGCGGACCCTTCAGCCGGCCCGCAATCAATAAGACCGCTTGCCCCTCGCCTCTTGAGGCTGTGCCTTTTGACCGCCTGGCCTATTGCTGTTGATGCGATTTTGGTTCTTCCGTACTTTATGGGAATGTCTGACTTGCGGCAATCCGACTTTGACTGTCTCCAAGAACAAATGTCTTAAACTGGTTTCCTTCATTCCCCCTTATTCTGGCGCGATTCCCATAAACTGCGGAAGAACCGCGATTTTGACCCAGGCTGCCGA
>JANPCW010000882.1:0-1543 GCA_031431155.1 Janthinobacterium sp.
CCCAGGCCTCGGCCGCCGACGCGCTCGCCTTGAATCCGGATGGCATCTTCCTGTCGAACGGCCCGGGCGACCCGGAGCCGTGCGATTACGCGATCGCCGCAACCCGCACCTTGATCGAGAGCGGTATCCCCGTATTCGGCATTTGCCTCGGGCACCAGATCATGGCGCTGGCATCGGGCGCGACCACGCTGAAGATGAAGTTCGGCCACCACGGCGCGAACCATCCGGTCCAGGATCTCGATTCGAAGCAGGTGCTGATCACCTCGCAAAACCACGGTTTCGCGGTCGATGCGAGCAGCTTGCCTGCCAATTGCCGGGTCACCCACAATTCCCTGTTCGACGGCTCGCTGCAGGGCTTCACCCGCACCGACCAGCCGGCGTTCTGCTTCCAGGGTCACCCTGAAGCCTCGCCCGGCCCGCTTGACGTCGCTTACCTGTTTGATCGCTTCATCGGCATGATGGACGCGATGGAGAAAAAGAAAAATGCCTAAACGCTTAGATATCAAAAGTATCCTGATCATTGGTGCCGGTCCGATCATCATCGGCCAGGCCTGCGAGTTCGACTATTCCGGCGCCCAGGCCTGCAAGGCGCTGCGCGAAGAAGGCTATAAAGTCATTCTGGTCAACAGCAATCCGGCCACCATCATGACCGACCCTGAAATGGCGGACGTGACCTACATCGAGCCGATCACCTGGAAGGTGGTCGAGCGCATCATCGCCAAGGAACGTCCGGACGCGATTTTGCCGACCATGGGCGGCCAGACCGCCCTCAACTGCGCGCTCGATCTGCACAACAATGGCGTGCTGGCCAAGTACAACGTGGAGCTGATCGGCGCCTCGCCGGAAGCGATCGACAAGGCCGAGGACCGCTCCAAGTTCAAGGATGCGATGACCAAGATCGGGCTGGCATCGGCCCGCTCGGGGGTGGCCCATACGCTCGACGAGGCGTGGGCGGTGCAGCGCGAGCTGGGCTTTCCCTCGATCATCCGGCCGTCGTTTACGATGGGCGGAACAGGCGGCGGCATCGCCTACAACGAGGAAGAGTTCGAGACCATCTGCAAGCGCGGCCTGGAAGCGTCGCCGACCAAGGAACAGCTGATCGAAGAGTCGCTGATCGGCTGGAAAGAGTACGAGATGGAAGTGGTGCGCGACAAGGCGGACAACTGCATCATCATCTGCTCGATCGAGAATCTGGACCCGATGGGCGTGCATACCGGCGACTCGATTACCGTCGCGCCGGCGCAGACCTTGACCGACAAGGAATATCAGATCATGCGCAATGCGTCGATCGCCGTGCTGCGCGAGATCGGCGTGGATACTGGCGGCTCCAACGTGCAGTTTTCGATCAACCCGAAGGACGGGCGGATGATCGTGATCGAGATGAACCCGCGCGTGTCGCGGTCCTCGGCCCTTGCGTCGAAGGCAACCGGGTTTCCGATCGCAAAGGTCGCTGCCAAGCTGGCCGTGGGCTATACGCTGGACGAGTTGCGCAATGAAATCACGGGCGGCGCAACGCCGGCCAGTTTCGAGCCCAGCATCGATT
>JANPCW010000883.1:0-6768 GCA_031431155.1 Janthinobacterium sp.
CCATCGTCGCAAAATTGGGGCATGTGGCCGAAGGCGTGCCGTGTGCCAGGGCCGTGCGCGAACTGGCCCATAAGCTGGGGGTCGAGATGCCGATCACCAATGCCGTGGCCGGGGTGCTGTTCGATGGCGCCCATCCAAAAGACATGGTGCTGCGCTTGCTGGCGCGCGACCCGCGCGGCGAGCGCGCTTAGCGGCGCGGGTCCGGCCCGAGCACAATCGTCACGATCACCAGCGCATCCTGCTGCGCGCGCACGGCGTGCACCTCGCCTCCGTTCAGATACAGCATTTCCCCGGCATTGAGGTTTTGGACGCGCCCATGGGCGCTAACCGCAATCTGGCCTTCCAGGCACAGCAGGGTAACAGCGCCCGGGACGCTGTGTTCGGGCATGCTCTTACCCTGCGGCAAAACCAGCCGCATCAGTTCAAGTTCCTCGGTCTTGGCCAGCGCGGTCGCGGCAAACTGGGTCAAGTCCTCCCCGGCGCGCCGTAACTGGATCGTTTGGCCGGAAGCGGCGTGTGGCAAAGCCATGGTTGTGCTCCTTTCTTATGCTTCGATCAGGTCCGGCACGCTGCGCAGCCAGTGGATCAGCGCATAGGCATCCTTGAGCCCGCTTGCCAGGTCCGGCTCCAGCTGCTCGGGTTGCTTGACGTTCAATGCCGATTCGGTCCAGACAAAAAAACTCTTGAGCTTGATATAGTCGATATGCTCGGCATCGGCCTCGAAGCCCTTGGGCGGACGCTGCAGCTTGCCTTCCTGCTGCAGGCCGCCGAACCTCTGGCGCATTTTCTGATCGTTTAACATCTTTGAAAAGCCCGCTGCATCATTGACGATATGCTCCCGGATCGCGCGCAGCCGCGCCGGCGGCGGCGTATATTCGCCGGCGCCGTACAGCAAGCGGCCGTTGGCATCGATCTCCAGATAGTAGCAGGGCCCGCCCGCGACGCTCGGGCGGCGCAGGTCGTTGGGCACGATCGCGGCGGAAAAGCGCGTCTTATACGGACTCTTGTCATTCGAGAAACGCATGTCGCGGTTAATCCGGAATAGCGCTTTCTTGGGATTGCATTGCCCAACGGCCCGATCAAACTTGGCAAGCCGGCCGATTAAGTGCGTTACCGTGGCCAGAAACTCTTCCCGCAAGATATCGTAGCGCGGTTTGTTCATCACAAACCAGGGCCGATTGTTGTTTTCGCTCAGTTCGCTCAGAAATTGTGTCAAGTCGTGCAGATGCATCGTGCGTGTTCCAATGGGAAAAGATGAGGGAGGATTAGCGCGCGGCCGGACGCTTGGCCACGAGCACGTCCATTGTCGCCTGCTTGCCCTTGCGCAGCACAGTCAAGCGGGCTTTTGCGCCCGGCCGCAATTGCGCAATCACATTGAGCATATTGTTCGTGTCGGCGACGGGCTTGCCTTCAACGTCGAGCAAGATGTCGCCCGGCTTGATCCCGGCCCGGTCGGCCGGCCCGTTGCGCACCACACCGGCGATGATGGCGCCGCTGCGTTGCGATAAACCGAAACTGTCGGCAAGATCGGGCGTGATGTCTTGCGCCTCGACGCCGATCCAGCCGCGCACCACGTGGCCCGATTTGATGATCGCGTCCATCACCGATTTCGCGGTCGAGACGGGAATGGCGAAACCGATGCCCACCGAGCCGCCCGTTTGCGAGTAAATCGCCGAATTAATGCCGAGCAAGTTGCCATTGGTATCGACCAGGGCGCCACCGGAATTGCCGAAATTGATGGCGGCGTCGGTCTGGATAAAATTTTCGAAATGATTGATGTGCAGATTGTTGCGCCCCAATGCAGAAATAATGCCCAGCGTGACCGTCTGCCCGACACCGAACGGGTTGCCGATCGCCAGCACCACGTCGCCTACGCGCGCATTCTCAGCCTCCCCGAGGACGATCACAGGCAGATCGCGCAAACCAATCTTGATGACTGCCAAGTCCGTTTCCGGATCGGCGCCGACGATTTTGGCCGGGGCTTTGCGGCCATCGGCCAGCACCACCTCGATTTCGTCGGCCGACTCCACCACGTGATTGTTGGTCAGGATGTAGCCTTCCGGACTCACGATCACGCCCGAACCGAGGCTGGAGCGCTGCTCCTCGTCCGGGATCCGGTCGCCGAAGAACTTGCGAAACAGCGGATCGTTCAATACGGGGTTGGCCGAGCGCTTGGGCGCCTCGCTGGTGAGGATGTTGACCACTGCCGGCATGGCACGGCGCGACGCGTCGCGGTATGAGCCGGGCGCCGCCGTATTGGGCGCGTCCTGGAACAGCGCGGCCGGCGTGGCAGGGGTTCCCACCTGCTCCACCCGCACCCGTCCCTGACCCAACCACTCGGGCCGCATGGTCGCGAGCACGAAATAAATGCCCAAGGCAATCGTGACGGTTTGCGCAAAGAGTAACCAGAATCGTCGCATAGCGAACTGTCAGCTAAGTATCAAAATAAGTGTCAAAATAAGTGTCAAAACAGGTATCAAAACGTCGATACAGGCATTGCAGCCTTCCGCGTGCGGCAAAACGTCCACGAAACGCCTACCTTCGACTACCGTTTCAAGGCATCGCGGATTTCACGCAGCAATACCACCTCTTCCGGCGTCACGACCGGCGCGGGCTCTTGGCGCCGGACCCGGTTGACCAGCCGGACCATCTGGAAAATGATGAAGGCCAGAATCAGGAAATTGATCAGGATCGTGATGAAGTTCCCATACGCAAACACGGCGCCCAGCTTCTTTGCTTCGACCAGGCTCAACTGCGTGCTCTGATTGTTGAGGGGAAAGTAATAGTTGGCAAAGTCCAGGCCGCCGAAAATTTTACTGATGGGCGGCATGATCAAATCTTGCACCATCGATTCGACTATCTTGCCGAACGCGGAACCGATAATCACCCCGACGGCCAGATCGATCACATTACCTTTCATCGCAAAACTTCTGAATTCCTGCAGGACTGCCATAACGTGAACTCCCGAGATTTTGCCGAATTGGCATCACAAGCATACTATCGATTCTATTAGAAACCTAGCAAGCGCTCAGGTTCCAGTGGGCGCGGCTTTGATATGGGGCAGTTAAACCGGCGTCTTGCGCGAAATTAAGCGCTAAACAGCGTACTTTGGCGCAAAAAACACCCCTATATGGGACGGATTACGGGGAAGGCAACATTTTTTCTTCAAAATAGGACGCGCTTCCCTTATAATTTAAGGTTGCTAGAAGCTATGTTTCACTTCTTAAGATTTCGCAATTTGAATGATTGGGGTTGGTATGAGTAACGAAAAGCAGCTCGATCCGGGCCGACGTAACTTGCTGGCCGCTACCTGCGTGGCGGGTGGCGTGGTGGGCTTGTCCACTACAGTAGCACTGGTAAGTACTTTCCAGCCGTCGGAAAAGGCGAAAGCCGCTGGCGCGCCGGTAGAGGTTGATATTGCCGGGATGGCGCCCGGAGAAATGAGAACCGTCGAATGGCGCGGCAAACCAGTCTGGATTCTGGCCCGCACCCCCGAGATGGTTGCCTCCTTGAAAAAGACCGACGACAAGGTCGCCGATCCGGCCTCCAAGCGCAATCCGGACGCCCTGACTCCCGAATATGCACGCAACGAACATCGCTCGATCAAACCTGAGCTGTTGGTTGCGGTGGGCATCTGCTCGCACCTCGGTTGCTCGCCATCTGCCAAGTTCGCCGCCGGGGCCCAGCCCTCGCTGCCGGATGACTGGGCGGGCGGCTTCCTGTGCCCTTGCCACGGGTCGACCTTCGACCTGGCCGGGCGCGTCTACAAGAACAAACCTGCGCCGGACAATCTGGAAGTGCCACGCCACATGTTTGTCGGCACCACCAAATTGATCATCGGTAAAGACGAGAAAGGCGAGGCATAACCATGTCGTTCGTTGAAACGAAATTCCCGGCCGATGCGCCGGTTGCTGTAAAAGCGGTGGGCTGGGTCGATGACCGCTTTCCCCTGACCAAGCTGTGGAACGATCAATGGGGCCGCTACTACGCACCTAAGAACTTCAATTTCTGGTACATCTTCGGTTCGCTGGCCATGTTGGTGCTGGTGCTGCAGATCGTCACCGGCATTTTCCTGACCATGCACTACAAGCCCGACGCCAACCTGGCCTTCGGTTCGGTCGAATACATCATGCGCGAAGTGCCATGGGGCTGGCTGGTGCGCTATATGCACTCGACCGGCGCCTCGGCCTTCTTCATCATCGTGTACCTGCACATGACGCGCGCGCTGATGTACGGCTCCTACCGCAAGCCGCGTGAACTGATCTGGCTGTTCGGTTTCGCCATTTTCCTGTGCCTGATGGCCGAAGCGTTCTTCGGCTACCTGCTGCCATGGGGCCAGATGTCTTACTGGGGCGCGCAAGTGATCGTGAACCTGTTCGGCGCGATTCCTTTCATCGGACCGGACCTGTCGCTGTGGATTCGCGGCGACTATGTGGTATCGGACGCCACCTTGAACCGCTTCTTCGCGTTCCACGTGATCGCGATCCCGCTGGTCTTGCTGGGCCTGGTCGTGGCGCATTTGATCGCGCTGCACGAAGTCGGCTCGGGCAACCCGGACGGCATCGAAGTGAAAGACAACCTGGGCGCCGACGGCCACCCGCTCGATTCGATCCCGTCGCATCCGTACTACTCGGTGCATGACATCTTCGGCGTCTCGATCTTCCTGGTCATTTTCAGCGCAGTGGTGTTCTTCGCGCCGGAAATGGGCGGCTACTTCCTGGAGTACAACAACTTCATCCCGGCCGATTCGCTCAAGACCCCATCGCACATTGCGCCAACCTGGTATTTCACACCGTTCTATTCGGTGCTGCGTGCCACCACGGCTGACTTCATGTACGTGCTGATGGGCGTGATCGCCGCCTACGTGGTGTTCATCTGGCTCAAGTCGCGCCTGTCGACCAAGGTCAAGGCTGCCATCGCTGTCGTGGCCCTGGTCGCGATCATCGGCATGCTGCCTAGCATCCTAGATGCCAAGTTCTGGGGTGTGGTGCTGTTCGGTTTGTCCGTCATGATCCTGGCTGCCTTGCCGTGGCTCGATCACGCGAAGGCGAAGTCGATCCGCTACCGTCCAAGCTGGCATAAATTGGTGATGGTTGTGTTTGGCGTGTCGTTCCTGACGCTCGGCTACCTCGGTACCCAAGCGCCAACCGATGCCCGCACCCTGCTGGCGCAAGTATGCACGCTGATCTATTTCAGCTTCTTCCTGCTGATGCCTTGGTGGAGCGCGATGGGTACATTCAAGACCGTGCCGAACCGTGTGACGTTCCACGCGCACTAATTGACGACATCACGCTAAGCACAAAAGGACATTACATGAATTTCCCGAAAAAAATGCTCGCCATCCTGGCATTGGTACCTGTCTTGGCCTTGGCCAGCGAAGGCGGTCATCCGCTGGACAAGGCGCCCGATCGCTCGACCAACATGGCGGCCCTGCAAAATGGCGCCAAGTTGTTCGTCAACTATTGCCTGAACTGCCACTCCGCGTCGTCGATGCGTTACAACCGCTTGAAAGACCTCAATTTGACCGAAGATCAAATCAAGGCCAATCTGTTGTTTACCAGTGAAAAAGTGGGCGACATGATGACGAGCGTGTTGAGCCCGAAAGACGCCAAGGTATGGTTCGGCGTGGTACCGCCCGACCTGTCCGTGATTTCGCGCGCCAAGGCCTCATCGGCCGGTTCCGGCTCGGACTATCTGTACACGTATCTGCGTTCGTTCTACAAGGACGACACCCGCCCGACGGGCTGGAACAACCTGGTGGTTCCGAACGTGGCCATGCCGCACGCGATGTGGGAACTGCAAGGCGAGCGCGTGCTCAAGATGGTGGAACAGAAGGATCCGCATGATCCGGCCAAGATGGTGCACAAGGCTGAAGGCTACCAGCAAGTCAAGCCAGGCAAACTGACCCAACTGGAGTTCGATACGGCCACTGCCGACCTGGTCGGTTATTTGGACTGGATGGCAGAACCGGTCCAGGCAACGCGCAAGCGTCTGGGCGTGTGGGTTCTGCTGATGCTGTCGGTGTTCGCGTTCCTGGCATGGCGTTTGAATGCTTCGTACTGGAAAGAAGTCAAGTAAGACGCCTGGCGGGCAGTTGTACGGCTGCCGCCCAGGATGGTATTGATGAGTTGCCCGCGTTTGCGGGTGACCGGTTCGGGGTGGTCCGCTAGCGGATCGCCCCCTTGTTTCTAAGGAACTATAAAAAATGATGGTTCTCTACTCCGGCACAACCTGCCCATTTTCCCAACGCTGCCGTCTGGTCCTGTTTGAAAAAGGCATGGATTTCGAGGTGCGCGACGTCGACCTGTTCAACAAGCCAGAAGACATTTCGACCATGAACCCGTACGGCCAGGTGCCGATCCTGGTTGAACGCGAACTGATCCTGTACGAATCGAACATCATCAACGAATACATCGACGAGCGCTTCCCGCATCCGCAACTGATGCCGGCCGATCCGCTGATGCGCGCGCGCGCCCGCCTGATGCTGTTCAATTTCGAAAAAGAGTTGTTCGTGCATGTGCACGTGCTCGAAAACGAGCGCGCCAAGGCCAGCGACAAGAGCCACGATAAAGCCCGCGCCGAAATCCGCGACCGCCTGACCACGCTCGCCCCCCTGTTCCTGAAAAACAAATACATGCTCGGTGACGAGTTCTCGATGCTCGACGTGGCGATTGCGCCGCTGTTGTGGCGCCTCGACCACTACGGTATCGACCTGCCGCGTCAGGCCGCGCCGGTGCAGAAATACGCCGAGCGCATTTTCAGCCGGCC
>JANPCW010000884.1:0-1784 GCA_031431155.1 Janthinobacterium sp.
CGGGCTGGTGCGCGACATCGAAAGCTATTCGCAAACGGCGCGCCAGCGCCTGGCCGGGTATTTGCTGCGGCAAAGCCGGCGCGAAACCAGCGACGAGATTGAACTGGTAGCCAACAAGGCGCTCATCGCATCCCGGCTCAGCCTGACGCCGGAGACCTTGTCGCGCCTGTTTCGTGATTTTTCCGCCGAAGGCTTGATCACCGTGTCGGGACGCCATATCAAGCTGCTCGACAGCGACAAACTGGCATTGCTTCTTTGCTGATTCCATCATCGTGAAAAACCAACATTCCGGGGCGAAGCGCCTCGCTTCCGCGTGCGCGCACGCAATTTGCTGTACCATCCTGCGCCAAGGGGGTAGCACATGACTTTGCAGGCCTATCAGCTCGCTTGCACGCGCGGCGAGCGACAACTTTTCAACGACATCAATTTCGACCTCAATGCGGGCGATGCAATGCGGGTCGCCGGCACCAATGGCAGCGGCAAAACGAGCCTGCTGCGCATGCTGTGCGGGCTGGCGTTTCCGGCCGCCGGCGAGGTACGCTGGCACGGCCGCAACATCCGCGCGACGCGCGAGGAATTCGGCAGCCAGCTGATCTATCTGGGTCATGCCAATGGCGTGAAAGACGATCTGATCGCGTGGGAAAACGTGGTCGTTGCTTCCACCCTGTCGGGCAATCCGGTCAGCCGCGACCAAGCCTACCGCGCACTCGACCGGCTCGGCCTTGGCCGCGCCGCCGACTTGCCGACCCGGGCCTTGTCGCAAGGCCAGCGCAAGCGGGTCGCGCTGGCGCGTTTGCGGCCGGGCCTGCAGACGCCGTTGTGGATCTTGGACGAGCCGTTTACGGCGCTCGACCAGAACGCGGTGACCCAATTGTGCGGCACGCTGAACCAACATCTGGCCCACGGCGGCATGGTCATCTATACCACCCATCAGGAAATCGACCTGAACGGGCAGCGCTTGCTGCGGCTCGACTTGTCGCGTGATCCGGCATGCTGAAGGCGCTCAACTGCGTGATCCGGCGCGACCTGCTGCTGGCGTTCCGGCGCCGTTCCGACGTGCTGACCACTTTGTTCTTCTTTGTCATCGTGGCGACCCTGTTTCCGCTCGGCGTCGGCCCGGAACCGGTGCTGCTACGCACGATGGCGCCCGGCATTCTGTGGGTGGCCGCGTTGCTGGCGTCGATGCTGGCGCTGGGGCGCTTGTTTGCGCTCGATTACGCGGACGGGACGCTTGAGCAGCTGCTGCTGTCGGCCGAACCGCTCACGGTGATCGTGATCGGGAAGGTGATTGCGCATTGGCTGGTATCGGGCCTGCCCCTGGTATTGCTGGCGCCATTGATGGCGGTACAATTCGACTTGCCGCGCGAGTCGGTGGCGGTCTTGTTTTTCAGCCTGCTGATCGGGACCCCGGTATTGAGCTTGATCGGCGCGATCGGCGCCGCGCTCACGCTGGGCGTGCGCGGCGGAGGCGTGCTGGTGGCGCTATTGGTGCTGCCGCTGTATATTCCGGTATTGATCTTCGGCGCCGGCGCGGTCGGTGCCCAGGCCAGCGGGCTGGGCAGCAGTGCCCATCTGTTGTTGCTCGGTGGCGTACTGGCGGGCGCGGCGGCGCTGGCCCCGTGGGCGGTGGCTGCGTCGTTGCGAATTTCGATCGAGTGAGATGGCACAGTCCTTGCGTTAAACGGAGGTAAGATTCAGATTGCAGCGCGCTGGGTCGATGGACGACTACAGTGCCGATCGCGGCAGCGGCATTGGCGATTCCAAGCGATGGCGCGTCGCGCATT
>JANPCW010000885.1:0-3300 GCA_031431155.1 Janthinobacterium sp.
GTCAACGGCAGCGAAGTACTGCCCGTCAAAATCAGCGCGCCCGATCTGTGCGGGCGCTTTACCGGGCGCGTGATCCGCGGCCTGAACGCGCGCGCGCAAACGCCGGCATGGATGTGCCAGCGCCTTGAGCGCAGCGGCCAGCGTCCGGTCTCGGCCCTGGTCGATATCTCGAACTATGTCATGCTGGAACTGGGCCGCCCGAGCCACGTGTTCGACCTCGACAAGATTCACGGCAGCCTGGAGGTGCGCTGGGGTAAAGCCGGCGAATCGTTGAAGCTGCTAAACGGCAATACCGTCGCGGTCGACTCGTGGATCGGCGTGATTTCGGACCAGCGCGAGATCGAGTCGCTGGCCGGCATCATGGGTGGCGACGCCAGCGCAGTGTCGCTCGAGACCGCGAATATTTACCTGGAAGCGGCGTTCTGGTGGCCCAACGCCATCCAGGGCCGCGCGCGCCGTTTCAATTTCTCGACCGATGCAGCGCACCGTTTCGAGCGCGGGGTTGACTTCGCCACTACGGACGCCGATCTTGAGCGCATCACCGCGCTGATCGTTGAAATTTGCGGCACCGGGCACACGCAAGTGGGGCCGGTGGACGACCAGATAGTCAATCTACCCACACGCTTGCCGGTGACGATGCGCACTGCGCGGGCCCAGAAAGTGATCGGCGTGCCCTTGACCGATGCCGTCATCGCCGACATCTTCACCCGTCTGGCGCTGCCGTTCACGCACGCCGATGGGGTGTTCGCCGTGACCGCGCCGTCCTACCGGTTCGACATCGAGATCGAAGAAGACTTGATCGAAGAAGTGGTGCGCGTGTACGGCTTTGAGAACATTCCGGCGCTGCCGCCCGTGGCCGCCAACAAGATGCTGATCGCACCGGAAAACACGCGTTCGCTGTTCGCCGTGCGTCATCAGTTGGCCGATCTCGG
Source organism: Janthinobacterium sp. (assembly GCA_031431155.1). Taxonomy (GTDB): domain Bacteria; phylum Pseudomonadota; class Gammaproteobacteria; order Burkholderiales; family Burkholderiaceae_D; genus JANPCW01. Next base: position 933 of record JANPCW010000885.1, read on the forward strand.
TTTCCAGGAAGTGGTCAACATGAGCTTCGTGGATGCCGCATGGGAATCGGATTTTTCCAACAACGCCGACCCGATCAAGTTGCAAAACCCGATCGCCAGCCAAATGAGCGTCATGCGTTCGTCGTTGGTGGGAGGTCTGGTGGCCAACGTACGCTACAATCTGAACCGCAAAACCGGGCGGGTCCGCGTATTCGAGATCGGCGCTATTTTCAAGCGCAACCGGGCAATCGATGACGGCGCGCTGACGGTGGCCGGTTACGAACAACCGCAGCGCGTCGGTGCGCTCGCTTACGGCGGTGTGGCAGACGAACAGTGGGGCCAGAGTTCGCGCACGGTCGACTTTTTCGACCTCAAAGCGGATTTGGAGGCGTTGTTTGCCCCGCACGTATTGCGCTTTTCCAAGGTCGAGCATCCTGCGCTGCACCCGGGACGTTCGGCCAGCGTCGAACTCGATGGCAAAATCATTGGCTTCATCGGCGAGCTGCACCCGCGCTGGCTGCAAGAGTATGACTTGCCGCTGGCCCCTGTGTTGTTCGAAGTTGATGCAATTGCAGTGCAGCAACGCGTTGTGCCGAAATACGAGGAGATTTCGAAGTTCCCTGGCGCAAGCCGCGACTTGGCGCTGGTCGTCAAGCAAACGCTGCCGGCGCAAGAGTTGCTGGACGTTTTTGCCGTCGAGGTGAAGTCGAACCCACTTGCCAAGATCGTACAAGCCATTGTTTTATTTGATGAATATCGTGGCAAGGGGCTGGAATCGGACGAAAAAAGTCTTGCTTTCCGCTTTAGCTTGCAAGATACTCAAACTACCTTGCAAGACGATGTCGTCGATACCGTCATGACGGCGTTGGCCGATGCGGCCAAGAAACAGCTGAATGCGAGATTGCGTTCATAATAGCGTGCCGGGTAGTGTCCTGATCCATGATGCACAGATAAGGCAGGGTAGAAAAAATTATTAATATCGACGTTGACTCGGCCGTACTTCAATCTGCATTGGCTGCGGACTTGCACCGCGCAATGCAATTGGCCAAGGTGCGGCAGGATGCCGAAAAAGATTTGCCGACCCTGACCAAGGCGGAACTGGCCGAGCTGTTGTTTGAACAAGTCGGTCTGAACAAGCGCGAAGCCAAGGATATGGTTGAAACGTTCTTCGATGAGATGCGCAACGCACTGGAACGAGGTGAAGCGGTCAAGTTATCCGGTTTTGGTAATTTTCAATTGCGTGACAAGCCACAGCGCCCGGGACGCAATCCCAAGACAGGGGAAGAAATTCCGATCACCGCGCGGCGCGTCGTGACCTTTCATGCGAGTCAAAAGCTTAAGAGTATGGTCGAAGAGACCAATCCGCTGGCGCGCGCCGCCTGAATGACGAGTGATGAACGATCGCGTTAGCAAGACTGAGTCCATGGTGCTACCGCCGATTCCGGCCAAGCGCTATTTCACGATCGGCGAAGTGAGCGAGCTGTGCGGGGTGAAGCCGCACGTGCTGCGCTACTGGGAGCAGGAATTTACCCAGTTAAAACCTGTCAAACGACGGGGCAATCGGCGTTATTACCAGCACCACGAAGTGTTGCTGATCCGTCGCATTCGCGAACTTTTGTACGAACAAGGTTTTACCATTAGCGGAGCCCGCAACAAGCTCGATAGCCGTATAATGGCGGCAAATAGTGATCATTTGTCTGCTCAGGAACTGGGGCTCGACGAGGTAGGCGTGTTGCCGGCACCAATGCTGGACTGCGCTACGCTACGAACCGAATTGATGGCATTGTTGGATTTATTGAAGTAGACGTCTGAGTGGTGCCTGGCACCCTCGCTACGGGCGGGACACTGGTTCGGCATGATGCCTTTTTCGCCCTTTATTAATGCTGCATTGACAACGTTTTAGGTTGATTCTTGATGAGCATGCGTTGCTACTGGATGGTTCCAGCCCCGGCCTTCTTTCCCGTGCCTGGAAAATAAGGGAAAACAATGATACGCGTTGCCATTTGCGACGATCACCAGATCGTCAGGGCTGGGTTCAAACAGATCTTTTCATCGTCAGGCGATTTCGACGTCGTCGCCGAAGCGGGAACCGGGCGTGAAGCGCTCGACATCGCGCGCCGTCAGATCTGCGATGTATTATTGCTCGATATCGCCATGCCGGATCAGAGCGGGATCGACACCTTGCGCACGATTCGCCAAGGCCAGCCTGACTTGCCGGTGTTGATCCTGTCGGGCTATCCGGCACAGCAGTATGCCTTGAACTTGTTCAAAATGGGCGCCAACGGTTACCTGAACAAGGAGTGTGAAGCCGAAGAGTTGAAAACCGCGGTGCGTACCGTATTCCAGGGCCGGCGCTATGTCAGTTCGACCGTCGGCGAGCTGCTGGCGC
>JANPCW010000886.1:0-2955 GCA_031431155.1 Janthinobacterium sp.
CAGTTCGCCGAGCGCGTATGGCCTGCGCAAAACGCGCATGAACCAGTTCAGCGCCGACTGGGCCTACGCCCTGAGCTACGCCTGGAACTTGAGTGGCTATGCGTCGCACGGCGTGCAGAGCTTCGATCAAGCACGCCCGGCCGGGTCGGTAATGGCGTTCGAGAACACCAATACCGGGGCAGGCTTCGGCTTCACCGGCAAAGTGAACGCCAAACTCGATGTCGGCGGCAGCGTTTCGTACGTCGATGACAAGAGCGTGTATGCCCAGACCTTGGATGTGCTTGCCGGTAATGACAGCGTCGCGCTGCTGGCCGCTACGGGTGGCTTGCCCGATGTCGTGTTCCGCCAGACGGCATTGAAGTTGTTTGGCAAATATTCGCTGAGCAAACGGTCGGCGCTACGCGTCGATTTCGTCCATCAGCGCACCAGCCTGAACGATTGGGCCTGGGGATACAACGGCGTGCCGTTCGCGTATTCGGACGGCACCACCGTGAAGCAACTGCCGCATCAACGTGCCGCCATCGTCAGCGTCACCTATATTTGCCAGTTGCCGTAGACCCAGCCAGCATGGTCAATGCGTGCGGGAGCGCACGCATTTGATCATGCAAGATCAGACGGTTTGTGAACGATTTTGGCAGTTTGGAAAAGTTGATCAGGATCAATAAACGTGGAAATTTTTCTTGCGAATGCACAATATTCTAAAAATTGTGTTCAGGAAACACCTTGCTGGATATACCCTTCTAGTTAAAGGGATGTTCTTCACAAAATGATGTGCCCTCATTGCGATCCCGAGCAAATGATGACCCCGATCGGGGGGGCGCCAACGCAACATCAACCATGCACCATGTTTGGAAGGAACCAACAAATGAACTCGAAACTTAACACCAGCGCATTACTCGGTATTGCTGCCACCGCGGCACTGTTCGCGCTGTCGGCACCTGCGTTCGCGGTCGATGAGGCCGCCGCTGAAGCCATGGCACGCCAAAATGGCTGCTTCAAGTGCCACACGATCGACAAGAAAAAAGAAGGAAAAGACGGCGCCCCTTATCGTGAAATCGCCGCCAAATACAAGGGCAAAGCCGGCGCCGAAGCCAGGCTCTACACCCATATTACGACCGGTGAGAAAGCCAAATTCCCCGACGGTCATGAGGAAGATCACAAGATCATCAAGAGCAAGGATGAGAAAGAGATCAAAAACCTGATTGGCTGGGTCTTGTCGCGCTAAAAACATTGTCGCGCGGCCGCTGCTTACTATCTCCACGTTCTGATAGTTGTTCCAGAAATGGTTTGTCCAAGCGCTGGAAACGGACAACCGCTGGCGTCAGGTCCGGATGGCGGCCCCGACAAGGCAGTCACCCCGACCTGTCTTGCGGCGCATGAGTTGAGTAGTGTAACGTTCTTTCTGGCAATTTTTGGTATAGTGATACGGCACTATTTATAAGAGACCTATTGGCAACACGAGAAAAATCATGACTGACAAAGCATCTGCAACATCCAAATTGAGAACCGTGCTCCACTTCTTCACCAAACCGAGCGCGAAGTATTCGTTGCTGGCTCTTTTGTTGGTCGGCTTCGTTTCCGGCATCTTGCTATGGGGTGGCTTTCACACAGGCCTGGACGCAACCAATACCACAAAATTCTGCGTCAGTTGCCATGAGATGAACGATACGGTTTACCTGGAATACAAGGAAACGGTTCACTATACCAACCGCAGCGGCATGCGCGCCGGTTGCCCCGACTGCCATGTGCCGAAAGACTTCGCCAATAAGATGATCGCGAAAGTGGGCGCCGCCAACGACGTGTGGGGCAATTTTACCGGCAGCATCGATACCAAGGAAAAATTTGAAGCCAAGCGCATGGCGATGGCGCAGAACACCTGGAACAAAATGAAGGCCAACGATTCACGCGAATGCCGCAACTGCCACACCGAGGAAGCGATGAGCGCGCAAAAACAAAAGCCAAGCGCACAGAAAAAACATGCCAGCGCGAAACAGGAAGGCAAGACCTGCATCGACTGCCACAAGGGCATCGCCCACCTGCTGCCAAAAGAATACAAGGAAGATGATGAGTAATCTTGCTTCGAATCCCGTCTCGCCTACTTCGATCGGGGATGGCCGTCACAAGCCTAAGTTCGATGCGGTATCAAGCAAGGTGTCGATTCCGGAATATTTGCAGAAAACCTATTGGTGGGCCTATGTCCATCCGCGCGCAGTTAGAATCTTTGAACGCGAATGGCTGGTCAACCTCATCCTGTTCGGCAATTATCCGAAGCTGCGCTCTTTGGCCCTGGATGAGATTGGCCCGCAGGCAAGCGGGCGCACGCTGCAGGTCGCCTGCGTCTATGGCGACCTGACGCCGCGCCTGCGCGATCGGCATGGCGCCGACGGCGCGCTCGACGTGATCGACGTGTTGCCGATCCAGCTGCAAAATCTGCAGCGCAAGCTCGGGTCCGATACCAGCGTGTCGCTATTCCAGTACAACTCTGCCGCGCTCGGCTTTGCCGACGGCAGCTATGATAGGGTGCTGGTCTTTTTTCTGCTGCATGAACAGCCCGAAAGCACACGGCGCGCTACCTTGGCCGAGGCGTTTCGAGTTGTCAAGCCTGGCGGAAAGGTCATCATCGTCGACTACCATCGGCCCAGTAAGTGGAACCCATTGCGCCTGCCGTTACTGGCGCTGTTGAGGCGTCTGGAACCGTTCGCGGATGATCTTTTTCAGCACGACCTGGAGACCTATTTCCCGCCAAATAGTCAGCCGTCGGCGTTGCGCAAGCAAACCTTCTTCGGTGGGCTGTATCAGAAAATAGTCGTTACTCGTTAAAATGGGGTGCGCTGCACTATGCAGTGAGAAGCGCGATTTCAGGTAACAGCTTCGCCCCTGGCCCGGTTCAGGCGCCCGGGGGCGGTCGGCCCCAGGGCTGTCGCATCAAAAGTCGTTTACAATCAATAACTTATA
>JANPCW010000887.1:0-6715 GCA_031431155.1 Janthinobacterium sp.
GGTGCAATACGACCAATTAAACCTTTATAACAATAAATAATATTTTTTTGTTGAAAAATGGAGTCGTCATCGACACGCCATGCTTGGCCAGCGGTGCCAGCAGATTGTAGACCGCGCCGGCCTTGTTTGGAACGGCCAGCACCAGCGAAGTCTGATCGGCGCCGGACGGCAGTGCCTGCAATTTCCCGAGCACGGCAAAGCGGGTGCGGTTGTGCGGGTCGTCCTGGATATGGGCCTGCACCACGCCCAGTTGGTATTGCTGGCCCGCCATTTCGCTGGCGATGGCCGCCACCGCCGGGTCGCCCGCTGCCATGCGCGCCGCCTCGGCATTGGAAGCGACAGCACGCCGTTCAATGGTCGGATAATGCTGATTGAGCCATACCTGGCATTGCGCCAGCGCTTGCGAATGGGCGCAAATGACGCTAACGCCATCCATCGTTCCGCTGCGTGTCATCAGGCTGTGGTGTACCTGGATCGCCACTTCGCCGCTGATGACCAAGCTCGTTTGCAGCAGCAGGTCGAGGGTGCGGTTGATCGCTCCTTCCGACGAGTTCTCGACCGGCACCACGCCAAAATCGGCGGTACCGGCTTCGGCGGCGCGAAACACTTCATCGATCGAGGCGCACGGCAAGCCGTCCACGGCGCTGCCGAACTGCTGATACACGGCTTGTTCGGAAAAGGTGCCGGCCGGGCCCAGATAGGCCACCGTGACGCGCTTTTCCAACGCGCGGCAAGCGGACATGATTTCGCGGAAAATCGTCTGCACCTCGGCCCCGCCCAGCGGGCCTGGATTGCGCTCGGCCACCCCGCGCAGCACTTGCGCCTCGCGCTCGGGGCGAAATACCGGTGCTTTGGTTTCGGCCTTGATATGGCCGACTTGCTGCGCCAGAAGTGCGCGCTGGTTCAGCAAGTCCAGGATCTGCGCGTCGATCGCATCGATCTGCTCGCGCAGGGGCTTTAGTTTTTCAATCATGGTCGGGTCTAGTGTAGCGGTTCATTTTACGTTCAAGCGTGGGGCGGATAACGCTGCGCTCATCCCTTCCGGCGGATAACGCTGCGCTCATCCGCCCTACGCTCATCCGCCCGGCGCTTATCGGGCCGAAACAATTGCGGCGGACGCCATCAGCGGCCGGCGAACTCGTTCAAATAATCGACCAGGGCTTGCACGCCCTCGATCGGCATCGCATTGTATATTGATGCTCGCATGCCGCCGACGGACTTGTGGCCCTTCAGTTGCAGCAGGCCGCGCTCACTGGCGCCGGCCAGAAATGCCTGGTTCAGGGATTCGTCGCGCAGATAAAACGGAACGGTCATGCGCGAACGGCAGTCTGGTGCGACCCGGTTCTGGTAGAAATCATCGGCATCGAGGGCAGCATATAACAAAGCCGCTTTCGCAATATTGCGCTGTTCGATGGCCGCAACGCCGCCCTGGCGCAGCAACCACTGGAATACCAGCCCGGCAATGTAGATCGCATAGGTCGGCGGCGTGTTGTACATCGATTCGTGCGCGGCCACGATACTCCAGTCGAAGGCGGACGGACACACGGTCAGGGCCGAGCCAAGCAGGTCTTCGCGCACGATTACCAGGGTCAGGCCGGCCGGGCCGACATTCTTTTGGGCACCGCCGAAAATAACGCCATACTTCGAGACATCGATCACGCGCGACAGGATGTGGGACGACATGTCGGCCACGATCGGCGTATCGCCCGCGATCTCGGGCGCGAACTGGTATTCGACGCCGTCGATGGTTTCATTGGTGCAGATATGCAGGTAGGCCGCGCCCGGCGACAGCTTCCAGCTTTCCTGCAGCGGCACCGACGTGAAACCGGTGGCCTGGGACGACGCGGCCACGTTCACGGTGCAGTACTTGGCCGCTTCCTTGATCGACTTGCCGGACCAGGAACCGGTATGAATGAAATCGACGGTAGTCGGTCCGAGCGCGGCACCGTGCGCCTTGCGCCCCACCAGGTTCATGGGAACGATGGCATTCTCGGCCAGGCCGCCGCCTTGCAGGAACAGGATCTTGTAATTGTCGGGAACGGCCAGCAGCGCGCGCAGATCGCGTTGGGCCGACTGGTAGATCGAGATAAATTCGGGCCCGCGATGACTCATTTCCATGACCGACATTCCACTGCCATGCCAGTCGAGCATTTCCGCCGCGGCCTGTTGCAGCACTTCTTTCGGCAGCACAGCCGGGCCGGCCGAGAAGTTGTAAATGTGAGTCAAAATGCCATCCTCGGTAAGATCTGATAGAAAACTTGCTATTGGTTAAGGCATGGAAAATCCCCTCCCGCGGTAACGGGAAGGGATGGCCCGACCATCTTACTCCGGCTTGGCTTCCTGCGCCGGGGCCTCGGCGGCGGCATCGGCGGCAGCCTCGATGTCATCTTCGACATCGGTTTCCACGATCCGTTGCAGGCCTGACAGCTTGGTGCCGTCCTCGACCGCGATCAAGGTCACGCCCTGGGTTGCGCGGCCCATTTCGCGAATCTCGGCCACGCGGGTGCGGATCAGGACGCCGCCGGTGGTGATCAGCATGATTTCATCGCTGGTGTCGACCAGGGTCGCGGCCACCACTTTACCGTTGCGCTCGCTGGTCTGGATCGCGATCATGCCCTTGGTGCCGCGCCCGTGCCGGGTGTACTCTGTGATCGGAGTGCGCTTGCCATAGCCGTTCTCGGTCGCCGTCAATACCGACTGCTGCTCGTTTTCGGCCACCAGCAAGGCAATCACGTGCTGGCCTTCTTCCAGGTTCATGCCGCGCACGCCGCGCGCGGTACGGCCCATCGGACGCACATCGTTTTCGTCGAAGCGCACCGCCTTGCCGGAATCGGAGAACAGCATCACGTCGTGCTTGCCGTCGGTCAGCGCGGCGCCGATCAGGAAGTCGCCATCATCCAAGTCGACCGCGATGATGCCGGCCTTGCGCGGGTTGGAAAAATCTTTCAGCGGCGTTTTTTTCACGGTACCGAGGCTGGTCGACATAAACACGTAATGGTCTTCCGGGAATACCCGGTTGTCGCCCGACAACGGCAGCACGACCGTGATCTTTTCGTCGTCCTGCAGCGGGAACATGTTCACGATCGGCTTGCCGCGCGAGTTGCGCGAGCCTTGCGGCACTTCCCATACCTTGAGCCAGTACATGCGGCCGCGGTCCGAGAAGCACAGGATGTAGTCGTGGGTGTTGGCGATGAAGAGCTGGTCGATCCAGTCCTCTTCCTTGGTCGCCATCGCCTGCTTGCCGCGTCCGCCGCGTTTTTGCGCGCGGTATTCCGAGATCGGCTGCGACTTCATGTAGCCGGTGTGCGACAGGGTCACCACCATGTCTTGCGGCGTGATCAAGTCTTCCGTTTCCAGGTCGGTTGCGTTCAGTTCGATGTGCGAGCGGCGCACGTCCTTGTTGCCTTCGCCGTATTCGTTCTTGGCCAGCGTCATTTCATCGGTGATGATGACGGTCACGCGCTCGGGCTTGGCCAGGATGTCGAGCAGGTCGGCGATTTGCGCCATCACGTCTTTGTACTCGTTGACGATCTTGTCCTGCTCCAGCCCGGTCAGGCGCTGCAGACGCATCTGCAAGATTTCCTGGGCCTGGTCGTCCGACAGCTTGTACAGGCCGTCCGTCTGCATGCCGTAGTGTTTCGGCAAGTGCTCGGGGCGGAACGCGTCGATCCCGCCGACCGTGGTGCCGTCGCCGGTGCGGGCCAGCATCTCGCGCACCACCGAGGAATCCCATGGACGCGCCATCAACTCGATCTTGGCGATCGGCGGCGTCGGCGCGGCCTTGATGATGGCGATGAAGTCGTCGATGTTGGCCAGCGCCACGGCCAAACCTTCCAGCACGTGGCCCCGTTCGCGCGCCTTGCGCAATTCGAACACGGTGCGCCGCGTGACCACTTCGCGCCGGTGCGACAGGAAGCATTGCAGCATCTGCTTCAAGTTCAGCAGCTTGGGCTGGCCGTTCACCAGCGCCACCATGTTCATGCCGAAGGTGTCTTGCAACTGGGTCTGCTTGTACAGATTGTTGAGCACCACTTCCGGCACTTCGTTGCGCTTCAACTCGATCACCACGCGCATGCCGGACTTGTCGGATTCGTCGCGGATGTCGGAAATGCCGTCGAGCTTCTTGTCGCGCACGTTCTCGGCGATGCGCTCGAGCAGGGATTTCTTGTTGACCTGGTACGGCAGCTCGTCGACGATGATCGCGATGCGCCCGCCTTCCTTGCCGTATTCCTCGAAGTGGGTCTTGGCCCGCATCACGACGCGCCCGCGCCCGGTGCGGTAGCCGTCGCGCACGCCGGATACGCCATAGATGATGCCGGCGGTCGGGAAATCCGGCGCCGGGATGATCTCGATCAGCTCGTCGATGCTGCAATCGGGGTTGCGCAGCACATGCAGCGCGCCGTCGATCACTTCGGTAATGTTGTGCGGCGGGATGTTGGTGGCCATCCCGACCGCGATCCCGGACGAGCCGTTGATCAACAAGTTCGGGATCTTGGTCGGCAATACCGTCGGCTCTTTTTCCTTGCCGTCGTAGTTGGGGACGAAGTCGACCGTGTCCTTGTCGATATCGGCCAGGATTTCGCTGGCGATCTTGTCCAGCCGGCACTCGGTGTAACGCATCGCGGCGGCGCTGTCGCCGTCGACCGAACCGAAGTTGCCCTGGCCATCGACCAGGGTGTAGCGCAGCGAAAAGTCTTGCGCCATCCGCACCAGGGTGTCGTAAATCGAGGCGTCGCCGTGCGGGTGGTACTTACCCATGGTTTCGCCGACCACGCGCGCGCACTTCACATACGGACGGTTCCACACGTTATTCATTTCATGCATTGCGAACAAGACGCGGCGGTGCACCGGCTTCAAGCCGTCGCGCACGTCCGGTAAGGCACGCCCGACGATCACGCTCATGGCGTAATCGAGGTAGCTCTTGCGCATCTCTTCTTCGAGGGAAATAGGAATTGTTTCTTTTGCGAATTGATCCATTGGCAGGTCGGCTGATCTCAGGTTAACTTAGCTATACGCAAACTGTTACGCAAGTGCGGCAAATGCGTGGCTGCCGACGGTAGGTGGCGCGCTGAGCGAGCAACCATCCTTCAAGCAGGCAAGCGTGCGATTTTAGCATGCGCGCCCTGCCTGGAGCGCATTTGCTGGCGCCGCGCCGCCTTTGCGCGCCGGCCGTTTGCCGACGCGATCGGATCGGGCGCGCGGCCCGGAACGGCGCCCAAGTCATGAAGCGCACGACCTACCTCGCACTGCCTGCCTCGCTCTGCCTACCTCTCTGCCTACCTAATAGGCAGATCACGTCCGTTTGGTCAGTTCAGCCTTGATTTTCTTATCCATCGTTGCATAAATACAACGTCGAATCGGCAATAAATGCGGTTTGCTTTCACACCTGTCGTGCGCTGGCAACGCCTGTGGCAGAATGGTTTGCAAGTTAATTGCCTGTTTCGCAATCTGAAGCGGTGCGTGGCCGATGAGCATGCTAATATGCCCTTCAATGTTGTCAAGAGTTGCGCAGTTTTCTGCGGATATTACCCCCCGAGAGGAAAAAATATGAATAAGTTTATCAAAATGATTTTTGCTGCATCCGCAGTAATTGCGTGTGCGGCTTCGGCCCAGACGGCGACGCCAACCTCGCCACCGTTTGCGCCAGTAACCCAGGACATCATGGCACCAAAGCCAAACGCAGCCTACGTGCAAGACGCACGCGGCGTGATCGCACGCGATCCGTTCGGTCTGTGCTGGCGTACCGGCTACTGGACACCGGCTGATGCGGTTCCAGGTTGCGATCTGCCGATCTGCGTCGAGCCAGAGAAACTGGAAAACGGCAAGTGCGTTGCGCCAGCACCAGTGGAAGCACCGGCACCAACACCCGCAGCAGCGGCGCCAGTAGCCCCAGCCCCAGCACCGATCTCGGAAAAAGTCAGCTTCGCAGCCGACGCCCTGTTCGATTTCGACAAATCGGTATTGAAAGCTGAAGGCAAATCGAAGCTGGACGACCTGGCATCGAAACTGTCGGACATCAACCTGGAAGTCATCATCGCCGTCGGTCACACTGACTCGATCGGTACCGATGCGTACAACCAGAAACTGTCGATCCGTCGCGCCGAAGCTGTCAAGGCTTACCTGGTTGCCAAAGGCATCGAAAACAACCGCGTGTACACCGAAGGCAAAGGCGAGAAGCAACCTGTTGCAGACAACAAGTCCGCAGCTGGCCGCGCCAAGAACCGTCGCGTTGAAGTCGAAGTGGTCGGCACCCGCAACAAGTAATTGTCTGCTGCCCGCCGTTCGCTTCACGCAAACGCGCAAAACCCCGCCTCGGCGGGGTTTTTTTACGTCGCCCGTTTGGAAGCGGGCACCAAGCCGGCATTTTTCCCGCTATGATTGAACCTATGAATGCAGACCCTTTAGAAATCCAAAAATTTAGCGAGCTGGCCCATCTGTGGTGGGATCCGACGTCCGAATTTCGTCCGCTGCACGAAATCAACCCGTTGCGCCTGGAATGGATCAACGCGCGCGTCGCGCTGGCCGGCAAGACTGTGCTCGACATAGGCTGCGGCGGCGGCATCCTGACCGAATCGATGGCAAAGAAAGGCGCCACCGTGACCGGCATCGACCTGTCGGAGAAGGCCCTTAAAGTTGCCGACCTGCACAGCCTCGAATCCGGCGTACAGGTGCGCTACAAGCTGATCGCGGCCGAAGCGCTGGCCGCCAAGGAGCC
>JANPCW010000888.1:0-3162 GCA_031431155.1 Janthinobacterium sp.
AAATAGCTAAAACTTTAAAGCATCCCATCTACATTGGACGTTCGCTGCTCCTGCGGGGCTGCATCTGGGCCCGGGTGGTTCCCGAGGTTACACATTTGGGCTGGAGCTTTGCCTTGAACTTTAATTTTAAAAAACGACATAGAAACAGCGATTTGGTCAGCAGCTTCATCTCCGAACAGGTGTGAGGGTTGTGTTTCGAGCACGAGCTGGTATTCGTGTTGTGTGTTAGTTGCCCGTTACAAATCATATCTCAAAAACAACCGGGCCCCTATTTTTTCTTTGTTCGTAAATGGTACGCGCCTCCCGACGTTGTTGTAAAACGGTCGGATGGCGCTTCTCTTTTCCGACCTACGAGAACCGAACCCAAGCCAAGGCCTTGTTTATCATTTCAATATTCGTTGATATGTTGTATTATCATGTCATGGAAAAAATTACCGCCACATCCGTTTTTGAATCGCTCTCGTCGGGCATACGACTCGATGTGTTCCGGCTGCTGGTCAAGAAAGGGCTGCAAGGCATGGTCGCTGGCGAGATCGCCACGACGCTTGACGTGCCGCCGACCAATCTTTCGTTCCACCTGAAGACCCTGACACAAGCGCGCCTCCTGACAGTCGAACAAGAAGGCCGCTTTCAGCGCTATCGGGCCAACATCCCGTTGATGCTGGACTTGATCGCCTACCTGACTGAAGAGTGTTGCTCCGGCCACCCCGAGCAGTGCATGCCGTGATACTTACTTTAATATTTATTGGAGCCTCAAGATGAAAAATATCCAAGTGTTTGACCCGGCGCTGTGCTGCAGCACCGGTGTATGCGGGGTCGATGTCGATCAGGCATTGGTCAGCTTCTCGGCTGACGTGGTTTGGGCCAAACAGAATGGGGCGCAGATCGAACGCTTCAATCTGTCCCAGCAGCCGATGGCTTTCGCTGAAAACCCGACTGTCAAGGGCTTCCTGGAGCGCTCCGGCCATGAGGCGCTGCCGCTCATTCTCATCGATGGCGAAGTCGCCCTGGCGGGCCGCTATCCGAACCGTGCCGAGCTGGCCCGTTGGGCCGGTATCGCACAGCCTGTCGCCGAATCGGCGCCGGCCAATGACTGCTGCTCCGGCGGGCGCTGCTGCTGAACTCTGGAGACATCATCATGAAATTTCTCGAACAAGCGCCGCGCTTCCTTTTTTTCACCGGTAAAGGCGGGGTGGGCAAGACCTCGATTGCCTGCGCCACAGCCATTGTGCTTGCCGAAGCCGGTCAGCGCGTGCTGCTGGTGAGCACCGACCCGGCCTCGAACGTGGGGCAAGTATTCGGCGTGGTCATCGGCAACCGGATCACCGCCATTGCCGCCGTTGCGCGTTTGTCGGCGCTGGAAATCGACCCGCAGGCTGCGGCCCAGGCCTACCGCGATCGCATCGTCGGTCCGGTACGCGGCGTGCTGCCCGACGCCGTGGTACACAGCATCGAGGAGCAGCTATCCGGGGCCTGTACGACCGAGATTGCCGCCTTCGACGAGTTCACCGCGCTGCTGACCGACCCTGCGCTAACGAGCGACTTCGACCATATCATTTTCGACACGGCGCCGACCGGACACACTATCCGCCTGCTGCAACTGCCTGGCGCCTGGAGCGGTTTTCTGGAAGACGGCAAGGGCGACGCCTCCTGCCTCGGCCCATTGGCCGGCCTGGAAAAGCAGCGCACCCAATACCAGGCCGCCGTCGACGCCCTGGCCGACGCGCGGCGCACGCGCCTGGTTCTGGTGGCTCGCGCGCAACAGGCCACCTTGCGCGAAGCGGCGCGCACGCACGAGGAACTGGCGGCAATTGGCCTGTCGCAGCAGTATCTGGTTATCAACGGCGTGCTGCCGCACAGCGAAGCGGCGCAGGATCCCCTGGCTGCGGCCATTTGCGCGCGCGAGCAAGCCGCGTTATCGGCGATTCCCGAGGTACTAAAATCTCTGCCGTGCGATCAAGTGGCCCTCAAACCGTTCGATCTGGTGGGGCTTGACGCCCTGCACCAATTGTTCACTGAAACAGCCGCGCAGCCAGTCGCACGGGAACAACAGCCGATCACGTTCGATGCGCCTAGGCTGTCGGCGCTGGTCGATGACATCGGCGCCGACGGACATGGCCTCGTGATGTTGATGGGCAAAGGCGGGGTCGGAAAGACCACGCTGGCCGCTGCAGTGGCGGTGGAACTGGCCCATCGTGGCCTGTCGGTACACCTCTCCACATCCGATCCGGCGGCCCATCTGACCGAAACGCTGCATGGCGCACAGGGCAATCTCACCGTGAGCCGGATCGATCCACACCTTGAGACCGAGCGCTACCGACAGCATGTGCTCGTCACCAAAGGCGCGCAGCTGGACGCTGCAGGCCGCGCCCTGCTGGAAGAGGATTTGCGTTCGCCTTGTACCGAGGAAATCGCCGTGTTCCAGGCGTTCTCGCGCATCATCCGCGAGGCGGGCAAGAAGTTCGTGGTGATGGACACGGCCCCCACTGGCCATACCCTGTTGCTGCTCGATGCGACCGGCGCCTATCACAGGGAAGTCACGCGCCAGATGGGCCAGGCGGGCAGCGCGGTCATGCATTACCACACGCCGATGATGCAGTTGCAGGACCCGAAGCAAACCAAGGTGCTGCTGGTGACCCTGGCGGAAACCACGCCCGTGCTGGAAGCGGCCAACCTGCAGTCAGATTTGCGCCGAGCCGGCATCGAGCCATGGGCCTGGATCGTCAATAACAGCGTAGCAGCCGCCCAGCCGCACTCGCCTTTGCTGCGTCAGCGCGCGCGCAACGAGCTGCGCGAGATCGACGCCGTCGCCAGTCACCACGCGCGGCGTCTCGCGGTCGTCCCCCTGTTGAAAGAAGAGCCGGTGGGCATTGATCGCCTGCTGGAGCTGACGAGCCACGTCATTGAACGCAAATCCTAGAGACACGGGCGCCCCACTTCGTTCTGGGGCCTATTCCAGATTGATATTTCCATCAAACTTGACACTCAACCTTAAACCGGCAATTTCCAACGTCATCGTTGCAGCGAGGGTTTCGGTGCCTTTGATCGCGTGATCGGCAATGGCTTTCGCGACCGCCTTTTCGATTTCATTCTGCGAGCTGACTCCAACGACTTTCAAGAACTTGCGCAAGCTGAGGTTAAACGTTTCTTCGTTCATGACGG
>JANPCW010000889.1:0-13306 GCA_031431155.1 Janthinobacterium sp.
AGCCTACGCCTCCTGACGCAGTTGCAAGCACTCCTGCCTGCCATAACGACGATCCAGGCACGCTACGTCCACTTCATCGATGCCACGACGGCGCTGACGGCCGACGATACCGCCCGCCTGGACGCACTGCTGACCTATGGCGAACCTGCCGCCGCGCTCGAGACCGACGGGGTGGTCGAAGAGTTCGTCGTGATCCCCCGTTTCGGGACGATTTCGCCGTGGGCGTCCAAGGCAACGGATATCGCGCACAACTGCGGCATGGCGCACATCAGGCGCATCGAACGGGGAATTGCGTTCCGCATCAATTTGAAGGCGGGAATTCTGGGCAGCAGCATCGGCGCTGCGAAAAAACTGTCGGATGGCGAAGTGCGGCAAGTGGCCGCACTGCTGCATGACCGCATGACCGAATCGGTATTGCGCCACGCCGACCAGGCAGCCGCCTTGTTTCGCGAACTGGAAGCCAAGCCGTACGAATCGATCGACTTGCTGGGCGCCGGCAAGGCGGCGCTCGAAACGGCCAATACCGACCTTGGCCTGGCCCTGTCGGACGATGAAATCGATTATTTGCTGGCGGCATTCACGCGCGCCAAACGCAACCCGACCGACGTCGAATTGATGATGTTTGCGCAAGCGAACAGCGAACATTGCCGCCACAAGATTTTCAATGCCGACTGGACCATCGACGGCATCGCACAAGACAAGACGCTGTTCGGGATGATCAAGAACACCCACGAGCTGCAGCCGAAAGGCACCATCGTCGCCTACAGCGACAATTCGTCGATCATGGCGGGGGCCAGCGTGTCGCGCTTTTATCCGCGCGGGGCGCAAAACGGGCATGAATACGCCGCCTCGGTCGAACTGACCCATACCCTGATGAAGGTCGAGACCCATAACCACCCGACGGCCATCGCGCCGTTCCCGGGCGCGGCCACCGGTGCCGGCGGCGAGATCCGCGATGAAGGCGCCACCGGCCGCGGCGCGAAACCGAAAGCCGGCCTGACCGGCTTCACGGTCTCGAACCTGATGCTGCCGGGTGCGATACAGGCGTGGGAAAACGGCGCCGACGTGACCGCGCCGGCCGCGCTGCGCGCACTTGGTGTGCCCGGCGCCCCTTACGGAAAACCGGACCGGATTGCCTCGGCGCTGCAAATCATGATCGAGGGGCCGCTGGGCGGCGCGGCATTCAACAACGAGTTTGGGCGTCCGATCCTGGGCGGTTATTTCCGCAGCTACGAGCAAAACGTGGGCCCGCTGCAGGCCGGCGCCATCGACACCGTCTACGGCTATCACAAGCCGATCATGATTGCCGGGGGCATCGGCAACATCGCGCACCAGCACACGCACAAGAACGATATCCCGCCCGGCAGCCTGCTGATCCAGCTGGGTGGCCCGGGCATGCGCATCGGCATGGGCGGCAGCGCCGCCTCCTCGATGGACACCGGCACCAATACCGCCGACCTCGATTTCGACTCGGTCCAGCGCGGCAATCCGGAAATGGAACGGCGCGCGCAGGAAGTGATCAACGCTTGCTGGGCCATGGGTGAGGACAACCCGATCATCTCGATCCATGACGTGGGCGCCGGCGGCTTGTCGAACGCCTTCCCCGAGATCACCAACGACGCCAAGCGCGGGGCGATTTTCGACCTGCGCCAGATCCCGCTGGAAGAAAGCGGCATGGCACCCAAGGAAATCTGGAGCAACGAGTCGCAGGAACGGTACGTGCTGGCGATCGCGCCGGCCAGCCTGGCCCTGTTCCAGTCGCTGTGCGAACGGGAACGCTGCCTGTTCGCCGCCGTCGGTGTCGCCACCGAAGAGCGCCAATTGAAGCTGATCGACAGCGCGCTGGGCAATGAACCGGTCGACATGCCGATGGATGTGCTGCTGGGCAAACCGCCCAAGATGCAGCGCGACGTCAAGCATGCGACGAACACCTTTCCTCCGGTCGAGCTGACTGGCCTCGACCTGGACCAGGTTGCGCAGCGCGTGTTGCTGCTGCCGACGGTGGGCGACAAATCATTCCTGATCACGATTGGCGACCGCAGCGTGGGCGGCATGACGGTGCGCGATCAAATGGTGGGCCCATGGCAGGTGCCGGTGGCCGACTGCGCCGTGACCGCCATGAGTTTCGAGGGCTATCTGGGCGAGGCGATGGAAATCGGCGAGCGCACCCCGCTGGCCGTCATCAACGCGGCCGCATCGGGCCGGATGGCGGTGGGCGAGGCAATCACCAATATCGCCGCCGCCGCGATTGCCGACATCTCGGACATCAAGCTGTCGGCCAACTGGATGGCCGCCTGCGGCCAGCCCGGCCAGGACGCCGCCTTGTTCGACACCGTCAAGGCGGTCGGGATGGAACTGTGCCCGGCGCTGGGCATCAGCATCCCGGTCGGCAAGGATTCGCTCTCGATGCGCACAACCTGGAACGAAGGCGGGACCGAAGACGCGAGCGAGGGCGGCAGCAAGGCAGTCACCTCGCCGGTGTCACTGATCGTGTCGGCGTTCGCGCCGGTGCATGACGTGCGCCGTTCGCTGAGCCCGCAGATCAGGACCGATGCCGGCGACAGCGTCCTGATCCTGATCGATCTGGGGCGCGCCAAGAACCGCATGGGCGCATCGGCGCTGGCCCAAGTGACCCAGCAACTCGGGCACGAGACACCCGACCTGGACAGTGCCGACGACCTGAAAGCCCTGTTCGCCGCGATCCAGGAATTGAATCCCAAGCTGCTGGCCTACCACGACCGCTCCGACGGCGGCCTGTTCGTCACGCTGTGCGAAATGGCCTTCGCCGGGCGCACCGGATTGTCGATCAACCTCGACATGCTGACCCTGGAAAGCGAGCACGCGGCCGACTGGGGCGATGCCAAGAACTGGGCCGGCCAGGTGGCCGAACGGCGCAACGAGCTGACCTTGCGCGCCTTGTTCAGCGAGGAACTGGGCGCTGTGATCCAGGTGCGCGCCGAGGAAAAATCGGTCGTGATGGACGTGCTGCGCAGGTACCAGCTGGGCGCATGCAGCCATATCATCGCCAAGCCGAACGAGCGCGGCGTGATCGAAATGATGCGCGATGCGAAACTGATCTACCGCCAGCCGCGCAGCAGCCTGCACCGCCTGTGGAGCGAAACGAGCTGGCGCATCGCGCGCCTGCGCGACAATCCAGCCTGCGCCGATGCGGAATACGACCGCTTGCTCGACGAGACCGATCCGGGCATCACGCCCGTTCTCACGTTCGAGCCGGCCGACAACATCGCCGCCCCGTTCATCCTCAACGGCGCCCGTCCGCGGGTGGCGATCCTGCGCGAGCAGGGCGTCAATTCGCACGTCGAGACCGCCTATGTGATGCATCAGGCCGGCTTTAGCGCGGTCGATGTCCACATGAGCGACCTGATCGCCGGGCGCGCGCGGCTCGACGACTTTTGCGGTATCATCGCCGTCGGCGGCTTCTCATACGGCGACGTGCTGGGCGCCGGCGAAGGCTGGGCCAAGACGATCTTGTTCAACGCCGCGCTGGCCGAACAATTCGCGCGTTTTTTCAACCGCGACGACACCTTCGGGCTGGGCATTTGCAATGGCTGCCAGATGATGAGCAACCTGAAGGCGATCATCCCCGGCGCGCATGCCTGGCCCAAATTCACCCGCAACAAGTCCGAGCAATTCGAGGGACGCTTTGCGATGGTTGAAGTGCTCGCCTCGCCCTCGATCTTCTTCCAGGGCATGGCCGGCACCCAAACGGCGATTGCGATTGCGCACGGCGAAGGCTATGCCGATTTCTCGCAAACGGGGAATATCAACGAGGTGACGGCGGCGTTGCGCTACGTCGACAACCGCGGCCAGGCGACCGAAACCTATCCGTTCAACCCGAACGGTTCGCCGCAGGGCTTGACCGCGGTGACGACCGGCGATGGCCGCTTTAGCGTCATGATGCCGCATGCCGAACGCGTGTTCCGCTCGGTGACCCAATCCTGGCATCCCGAGTCTTGGGGTGAGGATTCGCCGTGGATGCGCATGTTCCGCAATGCGCGCCAGTGGGTCGGGTAAATTTCCAATCCGAACGCCGCGTGGGTTGCTCCGTTTGCGCCGACGCGAACGGGGCAGCTGTGCCGGTAAGAAAAATCGCTTTCTTGATCAGGTTCCAAACCAGTGCATGAACAAGCCATAGAATATTGCCCCTACCAGCGTCGGCCCTGCGATCCCTCCGCACAGCCGTTTGATGACGAGAATGGACAGCAATGCAAGACAGGTGGCCAATGCCGATGTCGGGTGAAAATTGGTCACCAGGGTGGGCCAGAGCGACACCACGAGCAAGGCGGTAATGGCAGCAGGTCCGACACCCTGAAATAGCCGATGCAGCCGTCCGGATGTTGCCGGTGCATCCGATTTGCGCCGGGCTTTCCAAATGGGCAGGAATCTCAGCAGAAACGTACCCGCGCCACACAGAAGAACAATCGAGTCGAGCTGGGAAATCATTGGCGGGATCCGAGCGCTTTGAACGATGCGCCCGCGAGCATGCCCAAGGCAAGCGCATGATAGTTGGGAAGCAAGCATAGCAACATTGCGGTAACACCCGCCGTTACCGCGATCGTTCCAACCCAGCGGGAGATTTTCGTTTCAAGCAGGAGCGCAAAAAACAAGGCGGGAAGAATGAAGGCGAGCGCTTCACGAACAACGGTCGGCAGCTGGCGAAATCCCCCCCCCAGTGTCGCCCCCAGGATAGTGCCAAGTGTCCACGCGCCGTATGCGCCCAGTTGCAAGCCGAGATACCATTTTTCACGCTGTTCGGCCGGAATCCCGTCAAACTTACTCATGGCCGCCGCGAATACTTCGTCGGTCAAGCCGAAGGCGAGCAATGGCGCTGGCATGCCGTCCTGCCGCAAGGTTAGCCGCCCCAACAGTGCCGGACCATAGAAAAGATGGCGCGCATTCATCAGCAAGACCGTCGCGACTGCGCTCAATATGCCAGCGCCGGACACCAGCAATGTGATTAACATGAACTGGCTGGCGCCGGCATAGACCACCAGCGAGATCAGGATCGAGGTAGTCGGTGAGAGTCCCGCCTGTATCGCGGCCAGGCCAAAGGAAAATGAGATCGGCAGATAGCCCGCGCCGATGGAAAGACTCGCCAGCAAACCGTTGGTGAAAGCGCGCATGTCGTGGACCAGTCTCAATAATGGGGTTTGCGAAAAGTGAGGACGTGCGTACCACCGCCCCAGTCATCGGCACCGGTCGTGGCGAATACGCGGCGATGCCGCAGTAATTCGAGCCCGGCCATGCGCGCCAGATCGGCAAAGCGACGCGCATATGTCTTGCGCTCCACTTCATAGTCGAATCCTGTCACCATGGACTGAAGCGCCAACCAGAAGAATCTCGTATAACTGCCGACTGTATGCGCCGGCGGCTTCGACAAATGCGCCGGCCGAATACTGGTGTACAAGTCCCGGCAGCCTTTAACAGCCTGGGCAGCGTTACCACGTTCCGCGTCGATGATCGCGAAAGCCAACGCCTGTTGAAACGATTCATATAGCTGGCCGTCTTCGTCATCGGTCTCAACCGGCCCGCTACGTTCTATCCAGGCCATGGTTGACACGATATAGGCGCCATGATGACGGACCAGCGCAAGCTGGCGTTCTTCCTGGGAATGAAATTCGGGCAGAAATTCATCTGCAACAGACAGCACACCGCCGGGTTGCAATAGCAGCATGGATTTTTGCAGCATGAATGCGGTGTTGACGTGATTCGATGCTCCAACGCAAGTGAGCAGAGGCGCCTGACCTGGGGGCATGTCCAGCTCCAAGAATCCACCATGATGCCCTTTGATGGCATCGATTCCCCGCGTGTGTTCCGCCAGACATGCGAATGCGGTGTCGCCGGGCTCCACTGCCAAAATGTGCAGATCGGGGATGAGTTCGTGCAGCATCAGCAGGGGAATACCGGGGCCGGCGCCTCCTATATTGATGGTGTGAAGTGAGCCCGTAGATTCGGAAAATGCCACGATGTCCTGCGCCATCGCGACGACTTGGCGAGCGTATGCCGGATGCAGTAACTCGAACCCATCGTAGTGCTCCGCATTGATGCCACTAGAGAATGCTTTATGGTCGCTGGCCTGCGTGCGTTTGAGTTTTCCTGGTGTGACGTGGCGTAGCTGGCTAGGCAGAACAGGCTCGCCCCGCTGCGAGGCGACTTCGGATGCCAGGATAGGCAGAATCCATGACGACCCGGCGATGGTCTGTCGCAACCGGCAAGCCTCCGCTTTTGGCAAAGCGGCAAACGGCGTTTCCGCCAGGCGGGCCAGCCGAAGCGCGTCGGCCATGATGGGCCAGCCACTTTGCTCGCCATGCCCGTTTGAATGGCTAAACGCATCGGTGAAGCGCAGGGGTAGGAGCGTCAAATAGGCGCCCTGGCGATCAACACCGGCAATAGTGTGCAGCGGCCAGGAAAACTGTGATGCATGGGTCGACACCTTTGCCTTGAGTTCATGCCGCACGGTCCGAGCAGTGGCGGTGCAGCCACGAAATCTCAGTAATCCAGCCGTCACGCCATTGGACACCTCGACCAACAGGCCATTTAGGACGCTGCACACACCTGCCCAATCATTGGCAGACTTGGGCCAGTCCAGAACGACGGTCGGGTCATTTCCGGCATGGCCCTGCCGGGGGTACTCGATGAACACCATGGCCTTGGCCGGACCGTGCGAAGCGCCGTAGACATGTGTTATATCGGCGTCATAGGTGTGTGACTCCCCAGCCCGAAGCAGTTTGGGGCGAGCAGCATCGCCCACCAGCATTTCTCCCTCCACAACCACCACTCTTTCAACGACGCCCGGTAGGTGCGGCGCGGAACTCTTGAGATGCGCCGGCTCGATTGCGATCGTGTAGATCTCAATCACTGGCTCCCCCACCGAGCGTTCTATCAAGCGAACGTCTACGCCATCGCTGCTCAGCTCAGCGTTCCGTGCCATATCGCCGTTCGATGGGTCGCTGACCAGTACGCCAAAAGGCACCTCCAGTGTATTGGCAATGGCCCAAAGTGTTTCTACAGTGGGATTGCCCTGGCCGTATTCCAATTGGGAAAGGGTGGACTTAGCAACACCGCAACTTTTTGACAGGCCCGACAGGGTAAGGCCGCGTAATTCCCGGAGTCGCTGCAGGTTCCGCGCCAGGATGGGCATCATACTCATGATTTTTTCGTTCTGTAAAATTTACATGTTGTATTTTATATAGAACATCATTCAAATGTCAATACTCGTTCCGATAGATGGGCGTTTTTTGAAGTGGAGCGCTTACTGAATCGTCACTTTCAACCGCGACGACACCTTCGGACTGGGCATTTGCAATGGCTGCCAGATGATGAGCAACCTGGAAGCGATCATCCCGCGTGCCGCATTGAGGGCGAGAGTTATTGCTGCATTCGGCAGGCATTGCGAATACTTCTTAATATCCTACTTGCGTAGGATTAAAAATCCTACTAGAGTGATATAAGTTGAGTCTATCTAGGAGCTTGGTCATGTTGCAAACACTAAGGCGTGCTGGTGGGTCGCTCGTAATGACGGTCCCGAAAACGTTCATCGAGCAGAACCACTTGCAAGAGGGATCGCAAGTCGATCTGCTTGTGTTGGGAGCCCAAATGACTGTAAATGCATTGCGTCGGCCTCGCTATAAGCTCGAAGATTTGATGGCTGAAATGCCTGAGAAACTTCCACGCGTTGAGGGTTGGGATGAAATGCCATCCGTTGGTAAGGAAGTGGCTTGATGGCCTACATACCAGATCGCGGCGATATCGTGCATATAGAGTTCGATCCGGCGTCCGGTCAAGAAATAAAAGGGCCGCATTTTGGCCTTGTGGTGAGTCCAAAACTGTTCAATAGCCGAGGTTTGGCAATGATTTGCCCTATCTCTCAAGGGGAAGCGGCGGGGGCCAGGACACATGGCACCATTGTGACGTTGATGGGCGCTGGAACGGCTACGCAGGGCGCGGTGCATTGCCACCAGCTGAAGGGACTTGATTGGCGTATTCGTAAAGCAAAATTCAAAGAAAAGGTGCCGCAAGAAGTCAATAATGAAGTCGCGGCCAGACTTGAATCTATCCTTTTTGGATAGTAGACAACGCCGGTTAGTGCAGCCGCCATATCACATTCAGCCGGACCGGACGAAAACGACGACGCAAAAAAACGCCCGGTTGTGAACTCACAACCGGGCGTTTTTTCCAAGTGGAGCGCTTACTGAACTTTCGCTTTCTTCAACAGCTCTTCGCGATACGCCAGCAATTTCTTTTGCTGCAGCGATTCAGCCACTTGCGGCTTGACTTCTTCCAGTGTCGGAACCTTGGCAGGGCGGGTGTCTTCAAGCTTGATCACGTGGAAACCGTACTGTGTCTTGACCGGTGTCTCGGTAATTTCGCCTTTTTTCAGTGCCACCATCGCATCCGAGAACGGCTTCACGAACGAGGCTGGGCTGGCCCAGTCCAGGTCGCCGCCGTTGGCTGCGGAACCGTCTTTTGAGACCTTGGCCAGTTCCTCAAACTTGCCGCCGGCTTTCAGCTTGGCGATGAGTCCTTTTGCCTCTTCTTCAGTGGCAACCAGGATATGGCGCGAATGGTATTCCTTGTCGCCGGCTTGTGCCTTGAACTTGTCGTATTCAGCCTTAATGTCGGCGTCCTTGACCGGGTTTTTCTTGACGTAGTCTGCCAGCATCGCGTTGATGATGATCGACTGGCGCGCGTTCTCGAGCGCCGCTTTGACTTCAGCTCGGGTGCCGAAGCCTTGCTTATCGGCTTCCTGGATCAGCACTTCGCGCCCGATCAGATCCTTCTTGATCGCTTCGCGCAATTGCGGCGAGTCGGCTTGCTTGCCTTGTGCCACAACTTGCTTGACGATTTGTTCAACCCGTGCGGCAGGGATGGCCTTGCCGTTCACGGTGGCGGCGTTTTGCGCCAGGGTAGGGATCGCAACAATGGCGAGCAGGGCGAACAACAGGCGGGCTGGTTTCAATATCATTATTAAGTCCTAAAAAAATCATTCTCTAAGGTTAAAGTAAACCGGCGCAAGAGGCAGCGCCAGCCTGCGACATTTATTGAACTTTGGCTTTCTTGACCATTTCTTCCTGATACGCCTGCAGTTTCTTTTGCTGCAGCGCTTCAGAGATTTGCGGCTTGACTTCTTCCATCGCCGGCAGCTTGGCTGCGCGGGTGTCGTCAAGCTTGATGACGTGGAAGCCGTTCGTGGTTTTCACCGGGGCCTGGGTGACTTGGCCCTTTTGCAGGCCGACGAAGGCATCGGCGAATTCTTTCGGGTAAGACGACGGTACCGCCCAGTCCAGGTCGCCGCCGTTGGCAGCCGAACCGGTGTCTTTCGAGGTCTTGGCCAGATCTTCAAACTTGGAGCCGGCCTTGAGCTTGACGATCACCGCTTTCGCTTCCTCTTCGGTGCCCAGCAAGATATGGCGAACATGGTATTCCTTGTCGCCAGCTTGCGACTTGAAGCGATCGTATTCAGCCTTGATGTCGGCATCCTTGACCGGGTTTTTCTTCAAGTAGTCGCCCACCATAGCATTAATGATGATTGCCTGGCGCGCGCTTTCCAGTTGCGTCTTGACAGTGGCGTCCTTGGCGTAACCTTGTTTTTCGGCTTCCTGCATCATCACTTCGCGGCTGATCAAGTCTTTCTTGATCAATTCGCGCAGTTGCGGCGAGTCCGGCTGCTGGCCTTGCGCGACCACTTGTTTGACGACCGCTTCGACGCGGGAGGTAGGAATAGGCTTGCCGTTCACAACCGCAACGTTCTGAGCTGCGACAGGCAAGGCGATGACGGCGATGAGTGCGATCAGCAAGCGGGTTGGCTTAAAAGTCATGTTGATTCCTGTTCGGGGAAAGTTCGTGAAAAGTAGAGCGCTGGGATGCGTCTGGAATGGTCAAGCATTGTGATACTGATTTACCGATCGTTCACACATGGCGCGCAATCAAACTTCGGACGGTGCCAAAGCAGTGATGGCCAGCGCGTGAATCTCGGTGTGCATCATATCGTGGACAGAATCATACACGAGTCGATGTCGCATGACGAGTTTGAGCCCCTCAAACTGGGCGCAGACGATGCGCAGACGGTAGTGGCCGCCGCCCGAGGCAGCGCCGGCGTGTCCGGCATGCAAGGCCGATTCATCCTCCACGCTGCATTCCAAGGGCGCGAGCGCGCTGGTCAGGCGGCGCCGGATCGCTTCCGGGCGCGGGTCGGATGGCATGCTCATGCGTCGTCTTCCTTCATATATTTAGTGAGAACCAGGGTCTGGCCGATGATGAACACGAACATGATTCCGGTAATGCCGAACACCTTGAAGCTGACCCAGGCGCTGGTGTCGCCCTTGAACATAACGAACGCCACAAACAGGTTAATGATGCCGATGACGACGAAGAAGGTGGCCCAGGCAATGTTGAGCTTGGTCCACACCGGATCCGGCAATGAAATTTGTTTTTCCATCGCCTTGCGAATAAAGTTTTTGCTGAAAAACGTCTGCCCGACCAGCAGCGCCGCGGCCATCACCCAGTAGATGATGGTCGGCTTCCATTTGAGGAAAGTATCGTCGTGAAAGTAAATTGTCAAGCCGCCGAAAAACACGAAGCCGAACAGCGCCATCCACAGCATGAACACGACTTCCTTGCCGCGAATCAGTAGATAGGCGACTTGCGCGGCAGTGGCGATTGTGCCAAGGGCGATCGCCAGGATCATGGGCGCCTGCGCACTCGTGACGGCACCACCGGAGACGATCGCGCCCAGGTATTGATTGACCAGTGCCAGCGCCGTCTCAGGATAGGCCCCGCCCAATTTGTACGTGGCAAAGAAAACGATCAGAGGGAAGAAATCGAATAGGAATTTCATGGTTTCGTGGTGTTAATCAAGGAGTCAAACCGCAACGCGGCCGAATTGATGCAATAGCGCAGCCCGGTGGGCGGCGGGCCGTCTGGAAACACATGCCCCAGATGGGCGTCACAGACCGCGCAAACGATCTCGGTGCGCAGCATACCATGGTCACGGTCGACTTTTTCAATCACGTTGTCGGGATTGATAGCTTTGAAATAGCTCGGCCAGCCGCAGCCGGAGTCGAATTTCGCATCCGACTCGAACAGCGCCGTGTTGCAGCAGACACAAGTATATACCCCGTGTTCATGATGGTCCCAGTATTGGCCGGTAAACGGGCGCTCGGTCGCCGCGAGGCGGGTCACCTGGTACTGCAGCGGATCGAGCAAGGCGCTCCATTGTGCATCGGTTTTCGTGACTTTATTGGTCGTCATAAACACTCTCAGGAAGAACAACTCACTTCAAGGTGGCTGGCCCAGTCCGGTGGCAGGGCGGCGTAGTGAGCGTTTTCCGTTTGTTCGTCGAACGGGCGCTCCAATACTTGCAATAATCTGGAGACTTCGGAAAAATCCTTATTCTGCGCCTTTTCGATCGCAACCTGCGCCAAATAGTTTCGCAGAATGTACTTGGGGTTGACGCGGTGCATGGCCAGCATACGTGGTGCATCTTGGCTGCTTTCCTGGCGCAAGCGCGCACGGTATTGCGTGGCCCATGCATCGAAGGCCGGGCGATCGATAAACAGGTCGCGTAGCGCCTGGTCCATCTCGGGTGCATCCACTTGCAACGCACCAAGATAGCGGAAAAACACGGTGAAATCCACGTGATTGGCCTGCATCAACGCAAACATCGCCTCAAACAGGGCGCCATCGGTCTCGGCCACGCTGTTTAAGCCCAGTTTTGCGTGCAGCAACGCATCGAGCTTTTGATCGAACTCGCTCTGGTAGATGCCGAGCGCCTGCTGGGTCGCTTCGACGTCGCCGATCAGGGGCAATAATGCCTGGCCAAGCGCGTAGCAGTTCCAATGGCCGATTTGCGGCTGGTTGGCATACGAGTAACGACCTTGTTCGTCGGAATGGTTGCAGATGTGCTGGGCGTCGAACGCTTCCATGAAACCGAAGGGGCCGTAGTCGAGCGTCAGGCCAACAATTGACATATTGTCGGTATTCATGACGCCATGCATGAAACCGACCGCTTGCCAGTGCGCGATCATGTGCGCGGTGCGGCGCGTGACTTCGGCCAACAGGGCTTGGTAGGGATTGGAAAGCTCGCGCAATTCTGGGTAGAAATGCTCGATGACATGGTCGGCCAGAATCCGTAATTCAGCCTCCTTGCCCGTGTAGAACCAGTGTTCGAAGGATCCGAAGCGGATAAAAGTGGGCGCCATCCGCGTCACCACTGCCGAGCTCTCAACCGTTTCGCGCATGACGCCCTGGTCGGAGCCGGTAACGACCAATGCGCGCGAGGTGGGAATGCCCAGGCTGGCCATGGCCTCCGAACACAAAAATTCGCGGATCGACGAGCGCAAGACAGCGCGTCCATCGCCCATGCGGGAATAGGGCGTGCGGCCAGCGCCTTTCAGCTGCAATTCCATCGGCCCCGTGGGGGTGTCGAGTTGGCCGAGCAAGATGGCGCGCCCATCGCCCAGTTGACCGGCCCATACCCCGAACTGGTGGCCTGAATAGACCGCGGCCAGCGGCAGGGAACGCTTTGGTACCGCGTTGCCCGTCAGCATGGCAACAAAATCGGCTTGCGCCAATGCCGCCGCATCGAGCCCCACCAGTGCGGCAGCCGATGCGCTGCTGGCAACAAAGTAAGGCGATGGCAACGGCGTTGGCATCAGGCGGGTGAAGAAGGCGGCAGGCAATGCAGCGAATGAATTGTCCAGCGGTAAATTGTCGGCAGTGATAGAGGTTCCCATTCGACGTCAGTTGTATCCGAAGCAGATTTTACCGTAATTGGGAATTTTATTCGCAACCATGGCGTTTTCACACGCGCGTTACATTCGGTAACGACCCGAGCGCTTGGTGCGGCGCAACATCGAAAAACATTGACTGGTTTAGCAAGGCCGCATGAAACTGAGGCTTACCTCAAGTCACTAATCACTAATCAGGAGAATCAATGCAGGCGTACCCGATGAGCCCGTTGATGGGCCAAATGATGAGCCAACCCTTGCTCATTTCCAGCATCATCGAATTTGCAGCCCGTCATTACGGCGCAACCGAGATCGTGTCGCGCCGGGTCGAAGGGGACCTGCATCGTTACACCTACAAACAGTGCCAGCAGCGCGTCTGCCGCCTGGCCAATGCACTGGGCGCGCAGGGCGTGAAAATCGGTGACCGGATCGCCACATTGGCATGGAACGGCTACCGCCATCTGGAACTCTATTACGCGGTTTCCGGCTCGGGCGCGGTATTGCACACAATTAATCCACGCCTATTTCCCGAGCAGATCGCCTACATCGTCAACCAC
>JANPCW010000890.1:0-2406 GCA_031431155.1 Janthinobacterium sp.
GGCTGGCGCCGTGGAACAATACCGGCGCGCTCGGCACCCAGACCATGTACTGTTCCGACTGCCATGGTTCGGCCACCGCCACTGCGACGGCCATGCCACTGGGCAATACCGCCACCAACGAGAACGGCCAACCCTGGGGGCCGCACGGTTCGTCCAACAACTTCCTGCTCAAGGGCGATTACAGCACAGCCACCGGTGAAGGCCAGCAAGCAACCGGCTTGTGCTTCAAGTGCCACAGCTATAGCGCCTACGCGGGTGGCGGCGGTGGAACCGGCTTCGACACCTCCGATCGGGGTGACGGCCATGCGGTGCATGCCGATAAAATCGATAATCCGATGAAGTGCAACTATTGCCATGTGGCAGTGCCGCATGGCTGGAAGAACCGCGGCTTGCTGGTCAACCTGCTCGATGTCGGACCCGAAGCCGGACTGCCGGCGGGCACCGCAGTGGCCTTCGCCAACAATGTCGGCTACACCAACGGGCCGTACTACCGCAATGCCTTCCTCAGGGTCATTTCGTTTCCGAGTGCCGGCCAAAAATGGTCCGAATCCAGTTGCAACGGCGGCAGCAAGGATACGATGAGGACCAATTGCGAGACGCCGCCCTGATGCGACTGGTTCTGGCGCTGGCATCGCTGAAGTTGACGCCGGTTGGATTGTTGTTGCTTGGCATTGCCTCGGTGGCCGTCTACCGCTTCGATCAGGGCGCTGCGCCATGGCTGGCAGCGCCGCTGCTGTTGTTGGCGGTCAACCTTTGCGCTGCGGTCGCCACCAACGGGGTGTTTCGCAAGCAGATGCCGCTGCTGGCATTCCATCTGGCCCTGATCGCGCTGGTGCTGCTGGCCGCCGCCGGGCGCCTGATGTACCTCAAGGGGACGGCAGAGGTCACTGAAGGCGCCGATTTCACCGGCCTGAAGTCGCGCGACGCCGGGCCCTTGCACATGGGGCGGATCGAGCAAGTGCATTTTTTCAACCAAGGATTCGAGATCAATTACATGGCCGGTCCGGTGCTGGACCGGCTGCTCAACCGGCTGCGCTGGTCCGGCCCCGACGGCGTGGAGCGCAGCGCCGAGATCGAACAGAACAAGCCGCTGATCGTGCGCGGTTACCGCATCTATCCGACCTCCAACAAGGGTTTTGCGCCGCTGTTTTTGTGGCGTCCGGCCAATGGCGAGCAAGCGCTGGCGGCGGTGCATTTGCCAAGCTACCCGGGCAACGCCACCAACCAGGCGCGCAGCTGGCGTCCGGCCGGTAGCCGGGACGACATCTGGGTGATGCTCCAGGTCGACCCGAACCTGATCCCGGCCGACCGGGCCTCGCGCTTCCGGCTGCCGGACCAGCGTAGAATCGTGGTGCGCTATCAGGGACAACGCTGGACCATGGATCCGGGCGCGCAGATCACCCTGCCCGACGGCACACTGGAATACCGGGAACTGCGGACCTGGATGGGTTACCGCTTCTTTCACGACTGGACCATTCCATGGATGCTGGCCGCCTGTGTGGTCGCGGTGCTGAGTCTGGGCTGGCACTTCCAGCGCAAGTTTGCGTCAACCCCATGGAACAAGGAAAACTAGGTAATGGAACTTGAATTAAGAATACTGTGGACCGGGATCGTCTGTTACGTGCTTGGCGGCTCGTTGGCGATCGGTGCCGTGGTGTGGAGAAAGCGCCCGGAGCGGGCGGTGCTGGCGCTGATCGTGCTCGGCTGGCTGTTGCATACGGCCGCGCTGTTGATCCGCTGGGAGCGCCTCGGGCAGGGGCCGTTCGTGACCATGTTCGAAATCCTGTCGAGCAACATATGGAGCCTGGTGCTGGTGTTCGTGATCGCCTACTGGCGCATTCCGCAAATCCGGGCTTCGGCCGCGGTGGTGATGCCGATCCTGTTCGTGATGATGGGCTGGCTGATGCTGTCGAGTCCGGGCGAGGTGCATTTCCCGCGCACCTTCCGCACTCCGTGGCTGTATATCCATGTCGGTCTGGGCAAGGTATTTCTCGGTTCCATGCTGGTGGCCGTCGGGCTGGCCGGCGTGATCCAGTTGCGCCGCAGCGTGGCCGCGATGGCATGGTTCCAGCGCCTGCCGCCCGATAAGCAGCTGGACGACCTGGCTTACCGCTTCATGGCGCTGGCGCTGATCTTCAACGGCCTGATGCTGGTGGCCGGGGCGATCTGGGCACAGGATGCATGGGGCCGCTACTGGGCCTGGGATCGGCTGGAAACCTGGGCCTTTATCACCTGGCTGCTGCTGGCACTGGCGCTGCACTTGCGGATGACGTTCAAACCGTCGCCGCGGCTGTCGTCGGCGCTGGCGTTTGCCGTGTTCGGACTGGCCTTCCTGACCTTTTTCGGCGTGCCTTTCCTGTCGGACCGGCCGCATCAGGGGACCTTTTGAACCCGGCGGCGGCAGCG
>JANPCW010000891.1:0-3510 GCA_031431155.1 Janthinobacterium sp.
CGCTCTTGAACGCACCGGGTAGACCAGATCATGGTTCCAACGCCAACCATCGCAACGGCTCAGAAAACGGTTTCCCCGCGCCATGCGCTGCTGGAAACCTTGATCGCCATCGTTACCCAGCACGTCAATGAGCAATTGATGCCAATGGCCCAGCGATTTGCCGCGGCGCTGATCGATCAGACCGAGATGTCCGACGAAGGCCGCACCATCTACCAGCGTATCAAGGCCGGCAATCTGCTCAAGACCAACGGATATGCTTTTTTTCACCTTGCGTCAACCGAAGTCGAACGCGCAGTGCGGCTCGAAATTGTCCGGCTCGCGCCCGCTCCCAAGCACGATCGGCGCGCCACCGATGCGCCCCTGTCGTTGGTGCCCTATGATGAAATGGACAGCAAGGTCGTCTTTAGCGGCGTGGGCCGTGCGTTCGAGCAGCAATACGCCGATGCGCTGGCCACCCTGAATGTACGTCTGGCATGCTTGCTCGAGCGGGACATCCTGCGCGCAGAACAAAACCCGTTTCGTCCTGAAGTATTCCTGCTCGCCATTGATCAGGCTTGGCGCGACTTTGAACCCGATGTCGAGTCGCACGGCCTGATCCTGCCCCTGCTGCGCCCGAATTTGTTTCTTGAGCTGGGCTCCATGCTCGATGCACTCAACCTGGCTTTGATGAGCAGCGGGGTGCTGCCAGGTTCGGTTGACTCCTACCGTATCCGCAAGACGGACCGCAAAGCTGGGTCCAACCCGGCGCAGACGTCGCAGCAGGACGCCGCGCTGGCGCAGCAATTGCGCCAGTTTTTTTCCGGCGGCGATACGCGTTATGGCGCGCCGGCAGCAACAACAGTGCAGGGGGCTGCGGACCAAGGTTTTCCGCACGGCGCGGCCGATCAGCCGATGCCCAGGCAGTCGCTCGGCGGCGGCAAGCACCCCTTGCTGGCCTATCTTGCCAATTTGCACCCGGCCGAGCCCGGCGCAACGATAGCCGCCCCGCGCAACGCGATCGCGCTATCGAAAATCAAGCAACACGCGCCGCAAGGCAGCCTGACGCGGCATGACGAGCACACCATTGACTTGCTCGCAACAATCTTCGAGACCGTGTTTCACGATCAGAGCATTGCGCAAGAAATTCGCGACCTGATTGGGTTCCTGCAAGTTCCGGTACTCAAGGCGGCGCTGGTTGACCGCGATTTTTTCTTCCAGGAAGAACATCCGGCCCGCCGCCTGATCGACCTGATGTCACGCATTGGGTGGGAGCAGCGCAAGGGGCCGCAAGATCCGCTGTACCAGGCTATGCAGCGCAGCGTGGACCGGGTCGGGTGCGATGGCGACCAACCGTTATCGGTGTTTGCCGAGGCCGTCGCTGAACTGGAAGCGTCGATCGAGGCCGAGGAGAGTGAGGCCACCAGCGCGTTGTCGGCACCCATCGCCGGTGCGCTCAAGCAAGAAAAAATCGCGCAGGCCGGCAAGTCGGCCAAGAGTGCGGTGGCATTGCGGCTCGGCAGCGGCGAGGTAGTCGCTGTGGTCGATGCCTTCCTGGAAAATAAGTGGACTTGCGTGCTGACCGTTGCCTACACGGTGGAAGACGAAAGGCCGGGCGCGGTCAACAGCGCCACCAAGACCATGGACGAGCTGATCTGGAGCGTCAAGCCCAAAGTGACCCAGGAGCAGCGCAAGCAATTGATTTCGAAGCTCCCCGCTTTGCTGGCGACGCTCAACAAATGGCTCGACATTATTAAGTGGCAAGACGCCGACCGCTTGCAGTTTTTTGCCGAACTGGCCGAGTGTCACGCATCCATCGTGCGTGCGCCGCTGGAGTTGTCACCCGAGCGGCAGCTTGAAATCGCCATCGAGGTCGCGCAACAGGCCGCCGAGCGCCGCCTCGAACTGGCAAAAACGCCGGTACCGGTGGTGGTGGTCGATCACGCCGTGATCATGGCAGGCACCCTGCAGCGTGGCATGTGGTTCGAATTCACCCAGCCCGATGCCCGCATCGTCAAGGTTAAGCTGGCCTGGATCAGCCCCTTGCGCACGCTGTTCATTTTTTCAAACGGTGCGCGCCAGGAAGCATTCTCCATCGATGCCGAGAAACTGGTGCAAGCCTTGCGCGATCAGCAGGTTCAATTGATCAGGCTCGATGGCGTGGTGGGGCTCGCCCTGTCGCAGGCCATGGCCAAAGCGGCTGTCAACGATGCCAGCATCGATCCCCAGCAAACCGCCCGCGCCTAGAGCGCAAGTGTGTTTCCACTAAGTAATTGTAGTGCTTGCCTGTAGAATCTCGCCTATTGCTGCGCCCCTGACACGACCATATAGTCGGCCGTTCGGGGGAGTTGCGCACGATTTCCGCTGGGCGGCCGACTTCTTATTAGAGCATTTGAATCATGAATTGGTGGCAAACCTTGACCGCGGTGGGTGGATTGCCGCTCACCGGTCCGATCGCATTGGCGATCGCGCTCTGGCTCGTCGCCGGACGCTCCTGGCGCTTGGCGCTCTACTGGTGCGTGCTCTTTCTGGCCGGTATGGCTGTGGTGGTGGCGACCAAAGTCGCTTTTTTGGGCTGGGGCATCGGCTCTCAAGCGCTCGACTTCAGCGGTTTCAGCGGCCACGCAATGCGCGCCGCCGCCGTTTTCCCACTGGCGTTCTTCCTGGCGCTGCAAAATGCGGCGCCGTCGACGCGCACGGCGGGGGTGCTCTTCGGCATCGCCTGCGGCGTCATGATCAGCGTCTCGCGGGTGGTGGTGGGTGCGCATTCCGTGTCGGAAGCCGTGCTCGGCTGCGCGCTGGGCTTGGGCGTTGCCTTCACGTTCATGTGGCACGCAAAGGCCGGCAAATGCTTCGTGCCACATCCGGTACTGATCGCCGCGAGCGTGTGCGCCGTGCTTGTGATTCCGACACCGGATACCGCGCCCGTGACCCAGCAGACGATGATCAGGCTGGCCCTGTTCTTATCGGGCCATGAGCGCCCTTTTGTGCGTGAGGGCTGGAAAATGGCGCCGTCCGAGAATTTGCCGCTGCGCGCAGAATGGTAAGCGTCAAACGGGGCGCCAAAACGGCGCGCCAAGCCTGGGCCTTAAGTACGCCTGCAGGGTGCCAAAATCGGCTCAGTAAATGGTATGATGGACCACTTTTCACGAGGGTAATTTAGGAGCACATCGCTTCCTGCCGGTCACCGTCGTGAGCAACCCATTGCCAGTCAAGCCGAAGAACAGTCTATAACGTGCGTCTATCTTCCATTAAATTGTCGGGATTTAAGTCTTTCGTCGATCCCACCAATTTTCAGGTGCCGGGTCAGCTGGTGGGCGTGGTCGGCCCCAACGGGTGTGGAAAATCGAACATTATCGATGCGGTGCGCTGGGTGTTGGGCGAATCGAAGGCATCGGAATTGCGCGGCGAGTCGATGCAGGACGTTATTTTTAACGGTTCCACCCACCGCAAGCCGGCCGGCCGGGCCTCGGTCGAGCTCGTTTTCGACAACAACGACGGCAAGGCGGCGGGCCAGTGGAGCCAATACGCCGA
>JANPCW010000892.1:0-3170 GCA_031431155.1 Janthinobacterium sp.
CGCGCGGCGCCGAGCCCACGGATCAGTCGGTCACGCACTGACCGCGAGCCCGATCGAGGTGCAGCAAACCCTGACCGCCTACATGCTGGCGTTTGCGGTAATGGTGCTGTGGCATGGCGCGCTGTCCGATGCTTTCGGCCGGCGCAACATCGTGATCGGCTCGCTGGCGGTGTTCGCCGTCGGCACGCTCGGATGCGCCGGCTCGCACTCAGTACCCTATCTGTGGGCCTTCCGCATCCTGCAGGGTGTCTCGGCCGGGGCCGGGATGGTGATCGGGCGCGCCATCATCCGCGACCTGTATTCGGATGCGCCGGCGGCCCGGCTGATGTCGCTGGTGACGATGATTTTTTCAATCGCGCCGGCCATCGCCCCGATCCTGGGCGGCTGGATCGTCAAGCTGCTGGACTGGCGCGCGATCTTCCTGTTCCTGTTCGGCTACACCTTGCTCCTGATCTGGTACTGCTACCGGCACCTGCCCGAGACGCTGCCGCCGGAACGGCGCCAACCGTTCCATCCGCGCTTTCTGGCCCACAGCTACGGCCAGATCTTCCGCTCGCCCCCGTTTCACATGAAGGCCGGCATCGTCGCCTTCAATTTCGCAGGCCTGTTCATTTATATTACGGCGGCGCCGGTGATGCTGCCGGTCCACCTCGGTCTTGGCCCGGATCAGTTCGGCTGGTTGTTCATTCCAACCGTGGCCGGGATTTTCCTGGGCTCGTTGGCGGCCAACCGAATTGCAGGCCGGGTGCATCTGCCGACCCAGATCAAGATCGGCTTTTGTTTCCTGATCGGCGCTGCCGTGGCCAACGTGACATACCACCTGTGGTTCCCGCCCGCGCTCCCCTGGTCGGTCGCGCCGATGTTTTTCTACACCTTCGGCATGTCGATGGTTGCGCCCGGCGCGACCTTGCTGGCGCTCGACTTGTTCCCGCACATACGCGGCACGGTCGCCTCCTGCCAGTCGTTTGCCACCACCTTGCTGGGCGCACTGGTGGCCGGCGTGATCGCGCCGTTTCTGTCGCATTCAGTGCTGTGGCTGGCGCTCGGGCAGCTCGCGTTCACCTTGGCCGCCCTGACATTGTGGCTGCTGTCGCGCGCTTACCGGCGCAGAACGAACATAAGCGCACCCAAGCAAGCATCCCCTCCGGATCGCCCCTGAAAGCATATTTCAGGAAATTGTTATTTCATGCGAAGTGCATTCTCAGATGCGGTGCGTCTTAAATTGTTGCGCTCATCCCTGCGCCAACAGAATGTTAGCCTTTTGCCGCCGTGATCAGGCACTGCGACAGCTTGTCAAAATGCAGCATGGCCGCTTTCGTCAATTCGACTTGCTTGCGCCTACTGTCTTCCGTGTCGCTTAGCATGATCCAACCTTTTTCGCGCATCGATTTAAGCCGGCTATGCACGGTAGAGGGCGATCCGAGTTCTTCCTTTGCCATCATGTCGCGCACGGACAGGCGTTCTTGCTGCTTGCCCGAGCGCGCAACCAGCTCAAGAATACGCTCTTCGAGAGGGTCAAGCGATGGCAGGGACGGCAAGCCCCGCAGCGCTGCCGCCAACTGGAGAAAGCGAAGATAAATATCGGCGGGTCGTGTTTGCGTTTTTTTCATGGTTTAATTGCACTAAGTGTTGCCGCACATATACGGTATATACTAGCGAACTGCAGAAATTTGCCGCACGCCCAAACGAAGGAATAGCAGTGACCCAGCACATCCGTCTTCAACTATACATGATCGTTGCTACCATGGTCGCCTTCGTTCTCATGCTCATGGCGAACGAATGGCTGTTCACGCGATTCGAGTTTGCACGTGGAATTAATTGGATTTATTTGCCAGCCGGTATGCGCCTGTTGTGTACCCTGTTGTTTGCCGAGGCGGGAGCGATCGGATTGCTGCTCGTCTCGTGGCTGGTTTGCTTCTTCTATTTCTTCCCCGATGATTTCACCAGATCCTTCATGGGGGGCATCCTTGCGGCCGCCGCGCCCTATCTGGCGTATCGGATCGCTCGTCAAGTCCTCGGCTTTCACGCATCGCTGGCAAATCTCTCGTCCAAGAATTTGTTGATTTGCATCGTATTCTATTCGATCGCCAGCCCTCTAATGCACCACATATGGTTCGCATTGCGCGGAGATAGCGGCGATCTTGTGCGCAGCTTCTTTGTCATGTTCATCGGTGACCTGAACGGCACGCTGATTGTCGTTTATTCGATGAAAATGCTGTTGTCGTGTTTTCCAGTCAGGGCGCTCAAACAGTAGAATATTTAGCGTCACGACAGTTGAAGCGATTTCACCAGATTGCGCCCGGCATTCTTGGCGACATAAAGCAACGCGTCAGCAGCCGCAATCAAGCTATCGAGCGTGATGGTTTTCTTGTTGAACGCAAAGTCGACAGTGGCTACGCCGAAACTGGCCGTGCTACTGATGGTCCGGCCGGCATCATGGGCCGTCGCGGCGGCTGCGAAGGCAACGCGCAGGCGTTCAGCCAGCAGCACGCCGCCGCGCAGGTCCGTCTCAGGCAACACAAGTAGAAATTCCTCGCCGCCATAGCGCACCACGCTGTCAATATGCGTGCGCGTCATTCTTCTCAGGAGCTGAGCGAACTGGCGTAACACGGCATCACCGCCGTAATGTCCATAGGTGTCGTTGACCACCTTAAAATGATCGATGTCGCAGATGATGACCGTCAGGCACAGGCCAAACCGCTGCGCGCGCGATATCTCGCTGTCGAGCAACTTTTCATGCAGGTAGCGCCGATTGAAACACCCAGTGAGGTGGTCACGTACCGCAAGGTTTTGGAGAACGGACTGCGCGCAGAATTCCTCGCGCCACAGACGCTGGTAGCGGCGCGCGGCGACGATGCCGAAGGCATTTGCCAGCAGCAGCAACATCGACATCGTGAGCAAGTCCGTTGCCTTCAGCTTGCCCGAATCCATTGCCAGCGCGATGAACACGGCCGTGGTGGAAAGCGCGACGACGAGCGCATAGATTAGTCGGTTCGGAATGTAAATGTAGGTGACGATCAGCATAATCGCCATCGACATGGCATGCCACGGTAGTTCATCGGGGCGCAAGACGACGACGAGCATGAAGGTGGCCATCCCGACCGCTTCGGTGGCCGTCGCTGCGAAGTGCGTGATGGCAATAGACTGTGGGTTGCGATAGGTGAGCAAGC
>JANPCW010000893.1:0-3095 GCA_031431155.1 Janthinobacterium sp.
ATTTTCTGCGAGTACATCAATTTCAGTTTTCGCAACCTGTAATGTTTCAACCGCTTCAGGTGCAACGAAGGCAGCAGGCGCTGGTGCACTATCGCATCCGGCATCGGTTGCCGAGCTACTGAACGAGGCCCGGTTGCCACACGACAGAACATATATGGTGGAAGCTGCGAATGGCGTGACGCGCGCCGCGCCGCCAGCTGCCTTGATCGATTTGAGCAGGAAATAGCTTAAAGCAACGCTGTGAAACTCAGGGTTGAACTTTCGGTCGGGCAGATAGGCGCGCTGTAGAACGGTCAGGCCCGGCTGGTCGATCACGCGATCGCCTCCCGTCAACGCGTAGCGCACGATATCGAGCGTCGAGCCTGTGGCCCAATTCATGAAGTTGCCGCTAAATGCGTCGCCGCCGCATTCGTGCTTTCCATCGGCCGCCTTCACGATATAGAAGTGCCCGCTGGCCTCGCTCATGTCCGGTTCACTTCCCGCGCCGCCGCTAATCGACGGATAGCCGTAGCACATGCGCGCATTGAAATAGCCCGCATACTCGACGGCGCTGCTGTAATCATCGGCGCCGCGGTAGGCAGCGCCGGCCGCGGCGTAGGTCAGCGACAGGTTCAGCAACAGGTTGGGCGGCACCCGCGCTCCGCCCACCGCCAACGAGCCGGGCGCGATCGCGACCACCGGCGGTGCCGCAAGCGCGGCCCCACAGCAGGCCAGAAAAAAACCAAGGGATTGGAATAAGCGTTTCATGGGGCGCTCCCGGGCAGCTTGCGATAGAAGGTTTGCAGCACGACTTGGGTGGTTTCGCGCGCACCGAATCCGATCGCGGTAACGCGGTAAAAATAGCTCAACTTCGCACCGGCATCCTCGCCCATGTAGTTGTATGGCATCAATTCGATGATATAGCGCGGTAGCTTGGCCGGTAGCGAGCCCTGCCCCGTCTTCAGGATGGCGCCGGTGAAATTGCCGTACGGGACGGAGTGCGCGCTGGCCGCACCGCCATCGGCGAAATCGATGGATTGCCAGACCGGTGCCACGCCAACCGGCGCACGCAAGCACAGGCCGACATTGGCGCTGGCCGTGCCGTGCCCGCATCCTGGGGCAAATCCCAATGCGCTGTCGGGGGCAAACATGGCAGCGCGCCCGGATGCCGGGTCGAGCCCACCTTCAATATCGATTTCCGCATCGAGCAATGCGGCCTCGGCCGCCTGAAAAGCAAGGTGCCGGTCACGTTCGCTGCGTGCCGACTTCTCTGCCTGCAACGCCATCTCGGCAGCCGACACACCCACCAGCAGCACCGCAATCAGAACGCACAAAGCGAACACCAGCGCCGCGCCGCGCTCGCGTGGTAACGGACATGATGGACATGACACGGGCAACCCTCCTCAACCGGCCTGATTGCGCAGCAAAATAGTGGTCACGAACACTTGCCGGCTGCGGCCCCTGGCTGCGGCCGGCAGCACACTTTCGCGAATGCGGGTGCCAAGATCGGTCGCGCCGTAGGCCTGCGCGTAATCGTTGCCAAACAGGTCGAACTGCGCCGGCAGGCTGTCGGGACGAGAGTTGCGCTCGCCGTGCAGCAGCAGCGCGATCTTGATGCTGACCACTTTTTTCCAGTTGGTCTTCTTGTTCCTGTCACGCGCCTGCTCGGCGGCGGTGGCGCCTTCCAGAATCAGCGCAGCGTCTTGCGCATTGAGCGTGCTGGCGCTCACGTAACGGTTGGCGACACCGTCCACGGGCACGTCCGTGTCGACTCCATAGAGCACTTGAAACGAATCGACACCGCGCACGATGGCGTCCGCGCCCCAGCTTTTTTCACCGCGATACTTGCAGCGCAATTCGGCCTCGCCGTCGAGGTCTTTGTCCACGTAAAAAATGCTCCAGCGGCGCGCCTGTTCTGCCCCCTCGGAGCCGGTTGCCGCCGGCACCCCAAAGCCGGCGCAATCGATGACCGTCCCGTCGCCGTCGGGAGCCGCGCCGGCCCCGGCAAAGCGGATCGACAGCACGTCGCTGCCATTGGCCCCGTCGGCAATCGGCGCGCTGATACCGTCGCTGTTCTTGCTGACGGCGGCCGCATCGAGCCCGCTGATGTTGGCGCTGACCTCGTCGCCCACCAGCAGCGGCGCGTCATCCTTATCCCAGTTCGCATAGGCGCTCTGGCGGATCGCGCGGGTCATGATTTCAAGCGCATAGCGCCCGCCATCCTGCACCCGCGCGGCCTCGGTCTGGTTCAGCTAATTGGCATTGGCCGACTGCAGCAAGACGCTGGCAACCAGCATCACCAGCAGCCCGAGCGTGAGCGCAATCATCAGCTCGACCAGTGTCAGGCCGCGCTGGCGGCAACCGGTAGCCCGCGCGCGCATCATGAATTGCTCTCGAGCGTGATCGCCACGCTGGGAGCATACTGCTTGCCGGTATCCTGCGACGGGCTGCCATCCGGGTTCTTGCCTTGCCAGCCGAGCTTGATGACAATGGGCGCGGCGGCGCCGCCGTCACAGGCCCAGGTGAGCGCCTTGCGCCCCGCATCCCAGACCTGCGCGTCGCGGCAAATGACGAGCCGCCCTCCCGGCAGGCGAGCGCTGATTTGCTGCTCCAATTCATAGATGTCGAACTGCGCCATTTGCGCGCTGTCGCAATTGGCCGCTTGCGAAAAGCACAGCGTCGCCGGCGCCCCGGGGGCAGCTTGGGTGGCGCCGTCATAGCTCAGATTCAAGTAGGAATTGGCGGCGTCGCCGAGTGTCATTTGGGCGACGTTGGCGCGCATCTTGTCGGCCATTGCCGAAGCCATTTGCACCGCCTCGGACAGCAAGGCCGATTGCTGGCGCGTGCGGTGCGCGGTCAACTGCATGCCGGCGGCACCGATCACGCCAAGCGCTAATACAAACACTGCCACCATTACTTCGAGTAAGGTGAAGCCAGCGATGTAATGTGCCCGCCAACGTGCCCGCATAAAACGCCTCCGCATGAGTCAGACCTGAGTCTTGTGGCGGCGCGCCCGATAGCTACCGATACTGATCAGATCGGTACGGGGTGAAATGGTTCAGGCCGCTTTGGCCCAGCAGGAGATGGATATGATCTGGCGCAAATGCCGCCAGTGA
>JANPCW010000894.1:0-6480 GCA_031431155.1 Janthinobacterium sp.
ACCGCGGCGCCTACCTGGTCCAGGGCCTTGGCCATTGCAACGCCTGCCACAGCACGCGCAACGCTCTGGGGGCGACCGATGGCGGTCTCTCCGGCGGTCTAATCCCGATCCTGGGATGGTACGCACCCTCCCTCAATGCCGATGCCGAAGCCGGCTTGGGCAGCTGGGAGCAAGGCGATATTGTCCGCCTGCTGCAGACCGGCACCTCCCCGCGCGCCACCGTGTTCGGCCCGATGGCGGAAGTGGTGGCCAAGAGTTTGCAGTACCTGTCGGATCACGACGTGAACGCGATGGCCGAGTACCTCAAATCGCTGCCATCGATGGTGCCGGCGCCGGAAAAACGCGCGATGCCTGCCAAAACGCCGCGCCAGCAGGCGCAATTGGCGCGCGGCGCCAAACTCTATGAAACCCACTGCACCGACTGCCACCTGGACAGCGGGCGCGGCATTGCGCCGGCCTATCCGCCGCTGGCGGGCAACCGCGCGCTGACCATGGCGCTGGCGGTCAACCCGATCCGGGTGGTGCTCAATGGCGGTTTCGCGCCTGGCACCCGGGGCAACCCGCGTCCCTATGGCATGCCAGCATTCGGGCCGATACTCGACGATGATGAAGTGGCCGCTGTCGTAAGCTACCTGCGCAGCAGCTGGGGCAACGCCGCCGCGCCGGTCACCGCACACGAGGTCAATCGCTACCGAAGCGTCCCACTCGATTAGCCTGCAGTGGCGCCTGGCAGGCATCGGCAAAACCGATGCGGTCGGTGGTCGCGTTCCTGGCATCGTCCAGGCTGATCTTGTTTTCCCGCAGCAGGTGCAGCAGCGCGGCATTCATCGAGTGACAACCGGCACTGAACTTGCCGGTACCGCCATCCATCATCGCGCGGATGCCGGCGATGCCGCCGGTCTCGATCATCCGCACCACTTCCGGGTTGGAGGTCAGGCATTCGGTGGCCAAGTGATAGCGCTCGCCTTCCAGCGACGGCAGCAACGCCTGGCACAGGACGCCGCGCAAGGCATTGGCCAAGGCCTGCGATTGCGGCTCGCTGTTGCCCAGCAAACGCAGCATTTTTTGCAACCCCAGCTCAGTCGAGCGCGCGTGCAGCGATGCCAGCACCAGCGGCCCCGATTCGGCCAGCGCCAGCGCTTCGTGCGCGGTCTGGGCATCGCGGATTTCGCCAATCACGATCACGTCCGGGCGCTCGCGCAAGGCATCGAGCGCGCCCAGGTAGTAACTTTCGACGTCGCCGTCAAAGCCCACTTCGCGCTGGGTGATGAAGCACTTGCGCTGGGGGATCAGGGTCTCGACCGGGTCTTCGATCGTGATGATATGGCCCGAGCGGGTCTTGTTGATTTCATCGAGCATCGAGGCGATCGTGGTCGACTTGCCCTGGCAGGTATCGCCGAAGATGAGCACCAGGCCGCTGGCGAGCTTGGCGAAGTCTTGCTCGCTTTGGCGCAATCCCAACAGATTGAGCGCGATCGGCTCTTTCGGGAAGCGCCGGATCACGCAACCCAGCCGTTTTTTTCCTTGGAACGTGAAGCAATTGGCGCGGATGCGCGCCGTGTGCAAATCGATGGAGCGGTCAAACGCGCGGTCCCGGATCCGCTCGGACCAGTTCGGCTCGATCACTTCAAAAAATTCTTCCAGCTCTTCCCGTGTGATCGGCGAATCCGTGACCGCCACCAATCCTTTCGGTTGGCGCAGCATCAGCGGGCCGTTTTGGTGGATCAGAATGTCGCTAAAAATCAGGCGCGAATTGAGCAGATGCAGGATCTGCTCGACCAGGGTGCCAAACACCGGATGATCTTCATTCTCGATATAAGACAGGGTGCGAATTTGCGAGGACAAGTGATTTTCCATCGTTCTTTGATCTCATTGCAGGAATATGCTGCTGATTATAAGACCTTGCCGCACTTGCGATAAAGAAAGATTACATCCTCACGAAAAACAATTTGATTAGGCGACTAGACAATTTCTTGCGCGAGGCTAATATGAAGCGATGAGGGTAGCTCTGGAAACAAAGACGGGCCCTCGGATCCGAGAACGTCTTTACAGGGCGACCATCATGACCCCCTACCGCTGCATCGTTGCCCCGGTTTTTTTACTGTGCATGGCGGCCGGCGTTTGGGCGTCAAACCCGCCAAGCCAGATACCGTTCCAGGCACGGTGCGAGCAGGAAATGACACCCAAGATCACGATCGAGGCCCGCGACTACGGCTACCGGATCGATAACACGGTTTCAAGCAGGGTGCTGCATAACCGCGCGATGCACAGTTATGCAGGCGACCTGATGCTGGGCATGACGGCGCTCGAGTCGCGGGTTGAGGTTATGATCGACGGCCCCGCGCTACAAGACGGCAACACCGGCGCCGAGTGCGTCGCGCCGCGCATCAGCGTGGCCCTGCGCTATCTGCCTATGAATGTGTATATCGCCAGGGAATTTCCACCTTCGAGTTGCTCGTATCGAGAAATTTTGGCGCACGAGTTGCGCCATGTACAGCTCTACCGCGACCATCTGCCGAAAGTGCAGGCGCTGGTGCGCAGCGCGCTGGCCCAGCGCTTCGCCCAAGCGCCCCTGTATGCGCGCTTGGGCGAAGGGCTGGCCGCGCTCGAACGCCAGGTCGACACCTGGCTAAGGCCGCTGATCCAGACCGAGTTGGCGAAGGTGGAAATTTACCAGCAGGCGATCGATACGGACGAGGAATCATTCCGCTTGAGCGGCGCCTGTCGCGGCGAACTGGCGCAAAATCTCGGACACCGTTATTGAGCCAGCGCCCGCATCATTGCCCGACGTTTTTCCCACCGTAGCCTCTAGCGCAACTTGCTGCGCGCGCCCGTCTTCAAATCCATCGCATAGCGCACCCCATTGTCGGTGAGGATCACTTCATCGGGCGGTTCGTCGCCAGCCAGCGCGCCGTGAATGATCGGCAAGCCCTCGCCTTTCCGAATCAGCGGATCGCACCGTTCGTAGACATTGTTGCAGCCTGTTTCTGCCATCAAGGCTTGCACGATAGGCACTTTCCAGGCGTCGACTCCGGCAGCCTGAAACTGGCAGATCAGATAGCCGTCGCGTCCTCCAAAGCTGTCGACCAGCAAGCCGGGCAAACCATCCTCCTCGGCCTTGATTAGCGGCACCAGCTGGTTGGCGGCGGCTTTTTTTGCACCGCCGGCACGCTTTGCAAGCGCAGTTTTGACCCGGCGCTTGATTAGCGCGTGGTCGATCGCTTCGTTCTGGTCGAAGCACCAGACCAGGGCCCTGATTTGCGACTTTGAATTGTAGGCCGCACGCGCCAGGAATTTGGTCGACGATGATTG
This sequence comes from Janthinobacterium sp., assembly GCA_031431155.1. Taxonomy (GTDB): domain Bacteria; phylum Pseudomonadota; class Gammaproteobacteria; order Burkholderiales; family Burkholderiaceae_D; genus JANPCW01. The sequence goes on from JANPCW010000894.1 coordinate 3,313, forward strand.
CACGATCGCGGTCGCGCCAGGCTTCATCTTTTCCTGCGGCTTGCCTTCTACTTTATCGATGGCGGAAGCGTAGATCCAGGGCTCGCCCTCCAGCAAGCTCTTTTCCTTGCCCTGTATAATGGTGATTATCATCATGTAATTCCAATGGTTGACACGGGGTCGTGCGATGCGCGGTGGCACTCGAAGCACAAAATACCCGATGATAGCGCATCGCACCGGCTGCCAACGTCAAACTTGCGCGGGCCAAGACAATCGCCTGAACGCCATTCCGGTCAGCGCAATGCGCGATCGGTCGCAATCGGCACGGGCGCCTGACTGTTTTCTCGTAAGATAGCGGGAATGCTTGACTAACCGGGGACTGACCATGAAGAACAAACGACATCCGATCGACGTGTGCATCGCTCTGGCGCTCGGCGCGATTATATGCGGCGCTGCGGCAACGAGCGCACTGGCCGGGCCGGTCGCGGGTGAACATGAGCACGCTAATCGCGCCGTTAAGTTTCAGTCGCGCCAGACGCGCGAGCTGGCCCACTTCACCGGCTTGTCGGTGGGCGCGAACATCAGGGTCGAACTGCGCCTCGGCGATGCCGAAAGCGTCACCATCGAAACTGATGCGAACCTGCCGCCGATGCTTGACACCGTGATTGAAAACGGCATGCTCAGAGTGCGCCCGGCGAACAACATGCGCTTCGATACCCGCTCGGTACGGGTTGTCGTGCGCGCCAGGCAGATCGACCATATTTCCCTTGGCGGCTCGGCGTCGGTCGGGTCGGACACGCTGCGCGCGCGAAAATTGCAGATCGACGTGAGCGGTTCAGGCTCATTCAACGTCAGGTCGATTGACGCCGAATCGGTCTCGGTGGCACTCTCCGGCAGTGGCGGTTTCAAGGTTGGAGGGGGGCGCGTCAACCATCTGTCGATCGTCGTCGGCGGTTCGGGCGACGTGAACGCCGGCGCCTTGCGCGCCGATGACGTCAGCGTGAGCATCGGCGGGTCTGGCAAGGCGATGGTGTGGGCCAGGGACCATCTGAGCGTGAGCATCGCCGGCTCCGGCGACGTCGCATACTACGGCGACCCGATCGTGCGCCAATCGGTGGCCGGCTCCGGTAGTGTCAAGCGCATGGGCGGCGCGGCGCGATAGTTGTCATGCTGCGGCGCGACCGGCCCGACCGGCCCATACGTGGGCGCGATTGAATTCGTCACTGCCCGCTGATGCGCCGGTCCTCAGTGCTGCATGTGCTTCATGTGTTCCATGTGCGCTCCATCCTTGGCCGTGGAGTGGGCGAGCGGCTTGACCGGCACTTTCAAGGTGATCGTTTCGCGCTTCGCATGCTTACCCTCAAAGACCAGCGTCACGGGAACCACGTCGCCTTCCTTCAGTTGGTGCTTCAAGTCCATCAGCATGACATGGTAGCCGCCTGGCCCCAGCGCGACCGGTTTGCCGGCCGGCAGATCGACCCCCGGCACAAGCCGCATTTTCATGGTTTGGCCAACCATCTCCATTTGATGAATCTCGACGGTCCCGGCGGCGGCGGAACGCACTTCGACCAGACGCGTATCCTGGGCCGATTGCAATTGCATGAAGGCACCACTTACTTTTTGCTGCGGCACGGTGGCGCGCACCCAGGGCTGGGTCACGGTCACTTGCGCCCACGCGCTGGAGGTGAGCATCATCGAGACGATCAGTCCGATCAATTTTTTATTCATTTCATCCCCGAGAAAATGTCAGCGCCGGATGGCATGCGGGCGCGTGTGGTTCAATTATAAACTGCATCGCCCGCCGCCTTAGCGCCCGGGCCGGACCCGCTCAAGGTCGATCTGCACCGTGGCGGCGCCATCGGTGAGCCAGATCTGGCCATCCTGGATCGTGCACTGCAACAGCATCGAGCGCTGCGCCAGCCGGGTCAGCTCGATGCTGGTGGCCGCCGGCAAATTGAAAACGGTCAGGTTCTTGGCGCGTTCGAGCTTGCCGCTGATCTGCTTCCACCACAGGTGACTGGTGGCGCTAAAGCTATACACGATCACCTGCGCTGCGCGCCCGCACGCCTTCAGGATGCGCTTTTCGTCGGGCTGCCCAACCTCGATCCACAGGTCGATCGCGCCCGTTAAATCCTTTTGCCACAAGTCCGGCTCGTCCGTGTCGAACAAGCCCTTGGTGAATGCCAGCGCCTCATTGGCATGGATCGCGTAGGCCAGCAAGCGCACCATCATCCGTTCGTCCGTTTCCGACGGATGGCGGGCCAGGGTCAGCGCCTGGTCCTGGTAATAATGGCGGTCCATGTCCGCAATTTGAAGATCCGCCTTGTAAATCGTTGCTTTGAGAGCCATCCTGTTGCGCCTGCCTTTGAAGATTATTTAAAGACGACGGACTTGTCGCCATTTTGCAAAATGCGGTGCTCCACAAACCACTTGACGGCGCGCGCCAGAACCACGCACTCAACGTCGCGCCCGATCGCCGACAGCGTCTCGGCATCCATCGAATGATCGACCCGCTCGACGTCCTGTTCGATGATCGGGCCTTCATCGAGGGTGTCCGTCACGAAATGGGCGGTCGCGCCGATCAGCTTCACGCCGCGCTGGTGCGCCTGCGCATACGGTTTGGCGCCCTTGAAGCTGGGCAGGAAGGAATGGTGGATATTGATCGCCTTGCCCTTCATGGCTTCGCACAAGCCGGGCGAGAGTACCTGCATGTAGCGCGCCAGGACCACCAGGTCGATCTGGTGGGTATCCATCAAATCGAGGATGCGCGCCTCCTGCGCCAGCTTGGCCGATGGCAAAGCGCCGGGGGCCAGCGGCAAGTGGTGGAACGGAATGTTGTAGCTGGCCGCCAGTTGGTAAAAGTCCATGTGATTGGAGACAATCGCGGGAATCTCGACCGCCAGCAACCCGCTCTTGTAGCGAAACAGCAAATCGTTCAGGCAATGCCCGATCTTGGACACCATCAGCATCACGCGCGGCTTGTTGCGGGCATCGTGCAACTGCCCGTTGAGCTGCATCGCAGCCGACAGCGCGGCAAAATCGCTCCGCAAAACGAGGTCGCTGACGCTGGAATCCTCCAGCGCGAAATGGACGCGCATGAAAAATAGTTGTGACTCCTGGTCGCCAAACTGGGCCGAATCGATGATATTGCAGCCGTGCTCGGCCAGAAAACCGGACACGCGATGAACG
>JANPCW010000895.1:0-5217 GCA_031431155.1 Janthinobacterium sp.
GTCGAAGGTTTTAGCACGACCGGCTTTAACGACTCCTACCCGCTTGGTCGAAACCCTGCATGTTCCGTGCTTACGCACATCCGCTTCAGGCCGAGTCCTTCGAGCAGCCGGAGGATGCGCTTCGCGCAAAAAAAAAGCGCGCACCCTCCCTTCGATATGTGCGCTAACACACTGACAAGCCATGTGCCGTCGAGCAATATGTCGTTTGGGAAATGCAAAGTGTAAGTTACCTCCGAAAGAGACCATGTTAAAGAATAAATTTCTCCCATATGCGTTGCTGGCATTGAGCCATGGTGTCGTTGCCGCGCAGCCTCCGAGTGCCGGCAGTCAGTTGCGCCAGATTCCGCCCGCCCCCATCCCGCAAAAAGCGCCTCTAAAAGTTGAGATCAAGCAAGGCAGTGCGCCCGCCGTTCAGCCAGACAGCGTGAAAATCATCGTCAAGGGCTTGAAAGTGACGGGCGCGAAGGCGTATTCCGAAACTGAACTGCTTGCGGTCACCGGGTTCAAGCCGGGGAGCGAACTGACATTGTCCGACCTGCGCGCCATGGCATTAAGGATCGCGGATCATTATCACCGCAACGGGTACTTCATTGCCCAGGCCTACCTGCCGGCGCAAGACATCAAGGACGGCGCCGTGACCATCGCCGTGCTCGAAGGCCAATATGGCAAGGTCTCGCTACGCAACCAAACGAATCTCTCCGATGGACTGGCAAATGGACTGCTTGGGGGCATCAACAGCGGTGACACGGTCGCCTCCGCTCCGCTTGAGAGCCGTCTTCTGCTGCTCTCCGACGTCCCTGGCGTGAAGGTCAAATCGACCCTGGTTCCGGGCGCCTCGGTGGGAGCATCCGACTTGATCGTTGACCTGACACCGGGGCCGAGCGTCACGGGCAGCGTCGATGCCGACAACGCCGGCAACCGTTATACCGGCGCGAACCGCGTAGGCGCGACGGTTAACCTCAACAACCCGACCGGCCACGGCGACGTCGCCTCGCTGCGCGTACTCACTTCGGGCTCCGGGCTGAACTATGCCCGCGCCTCGTACCAGATGCTATTCGGCAAAGCGACGGCCGGGGTCGCCTACAGCCACCTGGAATATGAACTGGGCAAAGAGTTCGAAAGCCTGGATGCCACCGGCACGGCCAAGATCGCGAGCATCTATGGCAGCTATCCGCTGATCCGGTCGCGCAACAATAATCTTTACGCCGGGCTCGTCTTTGACGCCAAGAAGTTTCAAGACAACAGGCCGCTGAACTTGGGCACGCCGGTTGAAAACCGGAAGGCGCGCGTGTTGACGGCCAGCCTGTACGGCGACCATCGTGACAATTTAGGCGGCGGTGGAGTAAGCGCTTATTCGCTCAATTGGTCTGCCGGCAAGCTCGACATACAAACTCCCGCAGTGCTGGCGCATGACGCAGCGACGGCGCAAAGCAACGGCCATTTCAACAAGCTCGGATACAGTGCCATGCGGTTGCAGAGCGTCACCGACTCGATCTCGCTTTACGCCGCCATTAATGGCCAATTCGCCTCGAAGAACCTCGACTCTTCGGAGAAGATGGAACTGGGCGGCATGTATGCGGTGCGCGCCTATCCGGAAGGCGAAGCCTTTGCCGATGAGGGCTATGTGCTTAATCTGGAAGCCAGACTGGCACTGCCGAAGTTTTCCGAACGACAGGTTGGACAGGTGCAGTTGATCGGCTTCGCCGATACCGGCACCGTTAAAGTCAACAAGAATCCCTTTGATGCCGGACCGAACCACCGAACCCTTTCCGGCGCGGGTGTCGGCCTCACCTGGGCGGACACCAACAATTTTTCGGTGAGGGCGTATTACGCCCGCAAGCTGGGCAATGAAGTGGCGACGTCAGCCCCGGACCGGTCGGGCCGATTCTGGATCCAGGCCATCAAATATTTTTGAGCATGGTGAGCGGAAACGAACGCTTGAACGCTTACGCCACAAGCATTTTAAGAATAATGGAGTGAAAAATGAACAGTATCTACAGATCGATCTGGAACGACAAAACCGGCACTTTTGTAGCCGTTTCCGAAAACGCCAAGAGCGCCGGTAAAAAGGCATCGTCCTGCACCAGCGCCGCGGGTGCCGGTGCGTGCTTTGCCCTTAATGGCGTGACAATTTGCCTGATGATGGCATTTGGCGCGAATGCCTACGCAGGGCCCGCGGGCGGCGTCGTAGCGGCAGGTGGCGCCAGCATCAGCAGCTCGGCGGGCAGCACGACGATCAACCAGTCGACGCAGAACGCGGCGATCAATTGGCAGAGCTTCAACATCGCACAGGGAGAATCGGTCCGGTTCGTCCAGCCCAACAGCAACTCGGTGGCGCTCAACCGGGTGCTGGGTTCAAATCCTTCGAGCATCCTGGGCAGTCTGTCGGCCAACGGCAAAGTGTTCCTGGTCAACCCTAACGGCATCCTGTTCGGCAAGGGCGCATCGGTCAACGTCGGCGGGCTGGTCGCCTCCACCCGGAACATAACGGACAGTGATTTCATGGCCGGCAGCTACAAATTTTCCGGCGAGGGCAATGGCACGGTCCTCAACCAGGGGGCGATCAACGCCGATGGCGGCTATGTGGCGCTATTGGGCGCCAACGTCGGCAACGACGGCGTGATCTCGGCCAAACTCGGCACCGTGGCGCTCGCCGCCGGCAATGCCGTCACGCTCGATGTGGCCGGGGACGGCCTGCTCAATGTGACTGTGGACCAGGGCGCAATGAATGCGCTGGTGCAGAACGGCGGCCTGATCCAGGCCGCCGGTGGCCAGGTATTGCTGAGCGCGCAGGCAGCCGGGAGCCTGTTGCAGAACGCGGTCAACAACACCGGCGTGATCCAGGCCCAGACCATCGAAAACCACAACGGCACCATCAAGCTGCTGGGCGGCATGCAAAGCGGCACGGTGAACGTGGGTGGCACACTGGATGCTTCCGCCCCCAATGGCGGCAATGGCGGCTTCATCGAAACATCCGCTGCGAATGTGAAGATCGCCAGCGGCGCCAAAGTCACCACCGCCGCAGCGCAAGGGCTGACCGGTAGCTGGCTGATCGATCCGCAGGACTTCACCATTGGCAGTGGCGCCACGGATAACATCACCGGCGCAGATCTCTCCAACCTGCTGGTAACCAACAGCATTGTCATCAGTACCAACACCGGCCCCGATGCGACGGTAGCCGGAACCCCACCAGTGAGAAGTCTCAATACGGCAGCACCCGGCAACGGCGATATCTTCGTCAATGAGGCGGTCAGCTGGACCGCGACTCCCAGCACCACGACTCTGACCTTGAACGCCGCCCGGGACGTGATCGTGAACAAGGCAATTTCTGCCACCAATGGAAACGTAGTGGTGTGTTGCGGACGCGATGTCACTGTTAACGAGGCCATTACGACCGTCAATGGAAGCGTTTTATTGAGCGCCGGACGCGATGTAAACTTGAATGCGGCCCTGACGACGACCGATGGAAACATCACAATGTGCGCCGCAAACGACGTGAACGTGAGTGCTAAAATTTCGTTAACCAGAGGCAGCAGCATTCCCGCTCAGAGCCTCGGCCTACCACTCGGCCTGGTACTGAGTGCCGGTTATGGCGGTACCGGGCCGGGGATTGCCGGTGGCACCGTGGTCTTTGCGCCTCTCACCCCCCCCGCTCCCATCACAGGACCGAATGCACCTGTCAACATTTATTACAATCCGATCTCGTACACCGCGCCGACAGATTATTTGCCTAACTTCACGTTGACCTTAGGCTCCACGCTGACTCAACGCATGCTGGTGTTCCCCGACGGTGCGAACAAGACCTTCGACGGTACGACTACGGCACGCTTTTCAGGATTGAAGGGCGCCCCTGCCGGCGTTACCCTGGATGGTTCTGGTGCGGCCAATTTTGATACCTCGGCCGTAGGAACGGGCAAGACGATCACCTTTAGCGGCTATAGCCTTGGTGGTGCAAACGCCAATAACTTTGCCCTCCCGGTTTCTTGCTGCGCGCCTGTTACTGGAAGAACAACCGCGAATATCACCGGCGGTACAAACGGCGGTACAAACGGCGGTACGACCGGCGGTACAAGCGGAGGTACACCCACCACCGGCGGTGCACCCGGCGCTACCGAACAGCCAATCGCGACGGCATTGGGTGTGACGGCGGGCACAGCCCTGGCCACGATACCAGCCGGAACGCTGGCCATGGTGCCAACCGAGAGCTTGGGCGTCGTGCCTGCCTGGATGCCAGCCGTCGTGCAGGCTGAGACGCCGCCCCAACTGCAAACCGTCGTGCCGCCTAATACGCCGCCCGCCGCGCCACCGATGACGCCACCCGTCACGCCACCAATGACGCCGCCTGTCGTACCGACCGAGGCGCCACCCGCCGTGCCGGTCGAGGCGCCGCCACCGGTCTACGTGCCGCCCCATTATCCGCGCAAACAAGACCGCAACTAAGCGCAGCAGGCCCCATCGCCGATGGACGAAATATGCGCGACGTGGCCACTTGCAATCATTGCCGGACGAGGGAACCCTGCTGACGAGGAGCGGATCTTCGCAGGAGGTTTAACGCCCGGTGATACCGCCCCATTTATCACCAGGCTTGCTGTTCTGCTCAAAGGCAATCGTATGACAAGCAATAAGAAAAACATCCAGCTGCGCATTTCGGTGGCAAGGCAGTACACAATGCGCTCAGGACGCGTGCGCGCGATCGCGGCGACCATGTCCAAGGGAATGTGCCTTGGGCTTTTGATCGTCAGTTTTAGCTCGCCCCAAGCGTTCGCGGGGGACGACGCTGCGCCATTGGCCAACCAGCCCCCCTCCACTGCCAAGTTGGAACCCGTGGCGGGACATCATCCAAAACGGGTGAACTTCGAGCTCGAGAGCGCGTCCCCGGACGCCCGGCACGTGGCAGACTGGGTCGTCGATTCCGGCGACAATGGCCGCATGCCGTTTGTGATTGTCGACAAAAAGGAGGCCAAGGTGTTTGTATTTAATGCCGACGGTGGGCTCCGCGGCGCGGCCCCCGTGCTGCTCGGCCTGGCGCAGGGCGACGACTCCGTCCCCGGCATCGGCGACCGAAAGTTGTCGAGCATCCTCCCCGAGGAACGCACTACCCCGGCGGGCCGCTTCGTGGCCGCGCTCGGTCGCAATCTCCACCAGGGAGAAATTCTCTGGATCGACTACAAAGCCGCGATCTCGCTGCATCCGGTGATCACGACCAACCTCAAGGAG
>JANPCW010000896.1:0-2736 GCA_031431155.1 Janthinobacterium sp.
GCACAAAATAGTGATAAGCGGATAGGGCAAGGAACATCGCGGCCAGGATGAAGAACACGACGGACCAGGCAAACTGGACGTTGCCGGTCGACTTGGTCAGGCTGCCGGCCAGATAGACCAGCCCGCCCTGGCCGGCAATCATCGCAAGCCGGTAGAAGGTGCTGCGCACGCCGACAAACGCTGCTTGCTGGTGCTGCTTGAGGCCCAGCATGTAAAACCCGTCGGCGGCGATATCGTGGGTGGCGGAACTGAACGCCATCAACCAGAACACGGCGAGACTGATCTGGAAAAACTGCGGAACCGGCATCGTCAACGCCACCAGCGCCAGCGCCGCGCCAATCAGAAGCTGGAGGCTGACGATCCAGAAGCGCTTGGTGCGGAACATCTCGACAAAGGGCGACCAGAGCGGCTTGATGACCCATGGCAGGTAGAGCCAACTGGTATAGAGCGCGATATCGGTGTTGGAGATGCCGTTGTTCTTGTACATGATCACCGACAGTGTCATGACTACAACGTAAGGAATGCCTTGCCCGAAATACAGTGAGGGAACCCACAACCACGGACTTTTTTGCTGCGTGCTATCCATTATTCCTTCGTGCCCTCGTGCCTGCGTGCCAGGCCCGGCAACTGGAGCCGGACCGATCAGCTAAGCGGCGAGCGCCTGTCGCACGCTGCCGTTCGCGCTGGCCAACAGAGCTTGCGCCTGGGCTGTTGTTATATGCTTGGACAAGGCCACGATGGCAACCTTGACGTGGAATTGACATGCCTCCAACGCGTTACGGGCAGCCGCTTCGTCTGCACCGGTCGCGTGCATCGTCAGACGAATGGCGCGCAGCAGCAGCTTGGCATTGGTCGGCTTCAAGTCTACCATCAAGTTACGGTAAACCTTGTTCAAACGCACCATTAAGGCGCTTGAAAAAGTATTCAGGGCGATTTTTTGCGAGGTTCCTGCTTTCAGGCGGGTGCTGCCTGAGATGATTTCGGAACCGGTATCGAGCGTGATGCCGATCTCGGCTTGCAGCGCGACCGGCGCCTCGGTGTTGTTGGCGATACCGATCGTCAATGCCCCGGCGGCGCGCGCCGCATGCAGCGCGCCCATAACATACGGCGTGCCACCGGAGGCCGCCAACAGCAGCACGACATCGTTGGGGCCGGCTTCGATGCGGCGCACATCAGCCGCACCTTGCTCGGTGTCATCCTCCGCACCTTCGACGGCGGCAAACATCGCATCCTTGCCGCCGGCCAGCAGAGCGATAGCGCGCTCATGCGGCCAGGAAAAAGTCGGATATAACTCCACGCTATCGAGCACGCCGAGGCGTCCCGAAGTACCGGCTCCGACGTAGATCAGTCGCCCGCCGGCGGCAATGCGCGGCGCGGCTGCATTCACGGCGGCCACGATGTGCGGCACTGCCGCGCGCACCGCGTTGACCGCATCGAATTGGTCATCGACAAACGCGGCGACCAGTTCGGTGACCGGATATAGATCTAGTTGTGTGTGTTCCTGACTCGGTGTTTCGGTTTTTAACATACCGTTCCGTGGATGAAATGGATGAAATAAGTGTAATACCAAACTTCGCGCTGCTCCCATGAAAACTATAGAGATAGCCATTCCGAACAGTTATGTAACGAGTGGCGGGACAATGGCGCCGACACGTTATGCGAATAAATTTGACCCCGTTCAACAGTGTCGACCCGGTGACCCGGCAGGCGCCTCGATTGTAGAAGGGCGATGAGCGCCGGTGACCGGCCGCAATCCGCCAATCTATGCTGCACCGCCCGCGCAATCCTGGAAAAACCGACTGAAACGTCGGCACAAAGGCCGCACATGACATGTGGTTATGGCTGTCCGATGTTGATTCATTGGATCGAACCGGGGCCAACCCCTAAGCTTTCGCCTGAGCGCCCTTATCCAAGGACCATGAAATGAGGCGGGACGCAATGCAGCAAGTAATCGTCGTCGGTGGTGGCGTGGTCGGTTTGACCTCGGCCTGGTGGCTGGCCGAGGCCGGCTTTCGCGTCACCCTGCTGGAGCGCGAGGCCGAGATCGGCAGCGCCGCCAGCTTTCGCAATGGCGGCCAGCTCAGCTATCGCTACGTCGCACCGCTGGCCGACGCGGGCGTGCCGCTCAAGGCGCTGCAGTGGCTGATGCAAGCCGACGGCCCGCTGCGCTTTCGCCCGGAAGCCGATCTGCGCCAATGGCGCTGGCTTGGAAAATTCCTGCTCAACTGCCGCGCCGGCGTCAACCGCCGCACCACGGCCCAGTTGCTTGCGCTCGGTGAACTGAGCCGCCGCGCGATGGGGCAGCTCGAAGTGGTCTTGCCGATGGATCAATTTTCATGGCGCGATGCGGGCAAGCTGGTGGTCTACCGGTCCAAGGGCGTCTTTAGCGCGGCAGTGGCCCGGCCTGAATCGGAAGCGACGCGTCAAGTGCTCTCGCCGGCCGAATGCATCACACGCGAACCAGCGCTGGCAGCGGTCAGAAACGCACTGGCCGGTGGCATTTTCACGGGCGGCGAAGCGGTCGCCGACTGCCACGGGTTTTGCCTGGCGCTGGAACAACGGCTGGCGGCCCATCCCCGCTTTGACGGCATCGTGCATGGCGAAGCGCGGCGCTTCATCGCCACGCAAGGCAAACTCAGAGCTGTCGAAACCAGCGCCGGCCTGCTTTCGGCGGACGCGTTCGTACTCGCGGCCGGCATCCAGAGCCGCACCCTCGCCGCCAGCGCCGGCATCGAC
>JANPCW010000897.1:0-5443 GCA_031431155.1 Janthinobacterium sp.
GGCATATGCGAGCTCGGCCGGCGCGCAGCAGCCGTCCAACGCCGCCAGTTCGGCGCCACCGGTCATGGAAAAGCTGGAAGAAGGCCAGCCAGCAATCACGATCAAACCCAAACCAGGCACTGAAAAGAAAATCACCGAAAAGCGGGAACAGGGCAAGGTTACCGAGGTCAAGGTCCAGAGCGGCAAGAGCACCTATTATATGAAGCCAAACGTTCCGGCCGGCAATGCGGTAGTTGGCGACGCGCAAAGCAGCGCAATCCGCGCTCCGCAATGGCAGGTGATGGAATTTGACTTGGGGCAGAAAAAAAGGAAACAGGCCGAAGAGGAAGCCGAGGCGGCAGCGGCTGTGCCAGCGGCGCCCCCTGCGGCAAAGTAAAGCTGCACCCAAGACACTCCTAGCATTTTTCATCGACTGATTTCTCTTACTTAGCGTCCCCCATGGCAGTTTTTACCCCGGTCACCCTGGACGACGCCGTCCAGTGGATCACGCAATTCCCTCTTGGCAAACTGTTGGCGATCAAAGGCATTGCGTCCGGCATCGAAAACAGCAATTTTTTCATCATGACCGAGAGCGGCGAATACGTCCTCACGATCTTTGAAAACCTGACGTTCGAGCAATTGCCGTTTTACTTGAAGCTGATGCGCCACCTGGCCGAGCGCGAGGTGCTGGTGCCGGCCCCGATCCCCAACCGGGACGGCGAGCTGGTGGTCGCGCTGCATGGCAAGCCGGCCGCGATCGTGACCAAGCTCGAAGGCAGCCATCAAATGGCGCCGCAGGCAGTGCACTGCGCTGCGGTGGGCGCCATGCTGGCCAAGATGCATTTGGCCGCGCGCGATTTCCCGCTGGTCCAGCCCAACTTGCGCTCGCTACCATGGTGGAACGAAACCACCCCGCTGGTACTGCCATTCCTATCGGAGAGCAATGCCCATCTGCTGCGCGCCGAGATGCATTTTCAGGAGACGTTCGCTACCTGCGCGCCCTACCATGCACTCGCGCGCGGCCCGATACACGCCGACCTGTTTCGCAACAACGTCATGTTCGTCGGCGAGCGACTGACCGGCTTCTTCGATTTTTATTTCGCCGGCTGCGACACCTGGCTGTTCGACGTCGCCGTCACCGTCAACGACTGGTGCATAGACCCCGATAGCGGCGTGCTTGACGCGGTGCGAGTGCGCGCCATGCTCGACGCCTACCATGCGGTGCGCCCGTTCACCGATGACGAGCAAAGCGCGTGGCAAGCCATGTTGCGCGCCGCGGCCCTGCGCTTTTGGCTCTCGCGCCTGTACGACTTGCACGTGCCGCGCGAAGCGCACATGCTCACGCCGCACGATCCCGCCCATTTCGAGCGCATCTTGCGCGAGCGTATCGCAACCCCCGCACCGGCACTATTCTGATGGAAAAACTACCCGCACGCACCGGTTGGTCTTGGGTTAGAGAGGGGTTCGCCCTGTTTCGCAAACAGCCGGGCGCGCTGTTGACCATGTTCCTGGGATACGCATTATTCATGCTCACCATGGGCACCGTACCCATCCTTGGACAGGTATTGACGAGCGTCCTGGTGCCGGTTTTCTCGGTGGCCTTCATGCAGGCATGCCTTCAGATCGAGCGCAAGCAAAGCGTGTTCCCGACCCTGCTGCTAACCGGGTTCCGCCAACCGGTGGTCAAGCCCCTGCTGCAACTGGGCGCCGTCTATTTTCTGATGGTGCTGTTGGCCATTGGCGCGTCGGCCCTGGTCGATGGCGGCACGTTCTGGCAAGTGGTCACCGGCCAGATCAACCCCAAATCGGCGGACCTGAAAGGCATGGAGATGGATTCGGCCATGCTGCTCGCTGCTGGCCTATACATGCTGTTTTCGCTGGCATTGTGCTTCAGTGCGCCGCTGATTCTCTGGAAAAAAATGCCTGCGGGAAAAGCGATATTTTTCAGCGTTTGGTCAGTGCTGCGACTGGCCAAAGCCTTTCTTATTTTTGTGCTGGCGTGGTTTGCCATCAGCACCATCATCAGCCAGGTCATTGGAATTGTGTTCGGCAGGAGCCAAGCGCTGGTGATGGTCATGATCCCGCTGCTGATGGTGATGTGGGTGGTCGTGCATTGCTCGTTCTACGCCAGCTACCGGCAAGTGTTCGGCTTGCCCGAAGCAGAGCCTGGAAGCCCGGTAAAAGCGTAAAGCACGATTTAGGCCGCCTCGCCCACTCAAGGGCAGGCGGTCTTACCGGCCGACCCGTTCCAGTTTCGCAATGCTCAAGTCCAGCATCTTCATCCCGGCCCTGCCGAAATTAATCTGGGCCCGCGCGTTATCGCCACCGCCTTCCAGGTTGACGATCACGCCTTCCCCAAATTTCTGATGCGCCACCGATTCGCCGATGCGCCAGCCCGGCGCACCGGACTTTTGCACGATCTTCTGCACAATCGTTTGCGCAATCATGTTGTCCGACCCGAGGCTGACCAGCGGCGCATCGTCCCAGGCCGACTTCTTGTTGCCGAACCAGTGCGCCTGCACCTTGGGCGACAGCCATTTGAGCGCCTGCTCCGGCAACTCACCGAAAAAGCGCGACTTGGTGTTGTAGCGGATTTGCCCGTGCAGCATGCGGCTTTGCGCGAAGCTCATGTACAGGCGCTTGCGGGCGCGCGTGATCGCCACGTACATCAGGCGCCGCTCTTCATCGACACCATCGTTTTCCTTGGCGCTGCTCTCGTGCGGAAACAAGCCTTCCTCCAGCCCGGTGATGAACACGGCATCGAATTCCAGCCCCTTGGCCGAATGGACCGTCATCAGTTGCAGCGCATCCTGCCCGGCCTGGGCCTGCGCTTCGCCGGCCTCGAGCGACGCATGCGACAAAAAAGCCGACAGCGGCGACATCACGGACGGCAGCGGCGCGTCGGCGTCGAAAATTTCGATGCCGTCATTGGTGGTGATCGGGCTGCCGGCCTGAGCCTCGGCCTTGGGACCGAGATAGGCTGGCGCGCCCTGGCCGAACCCTTCCTCGGACACGAACTGGGTGGCCGCGCTGACCAGCTGCTCGAGGTTCTCGATGCGGTCGGCGCCTTCTTTTTCATTTTGATAATGGGTGATCAGGCCGCTCGCATCGAGCACGATCTGCACCATCTCGGGCAGCGGGACGGGCATGGTTTCGAAGCGCGCCCCTTCGATCAGCTTGACGAACGCGGCCAGCGATGAACCGGCCTTGCCCGCCACATACGGCACCGCCGCATACAGGGAAATGGCGTGCTGCTCGGCCGCCGCCAGCAATTGCTCGATCGAGCGCATGCCGATCCCGCGGGTGGGGAAATTGACCACCCGCAGGAAGGCCGAATCGTTGTGCGGATTGTCCATCAGCTGCAGATAGGCGATCGCATGCTTGACCTCGGCGCGCTGGAAGTAGCGCTGACCGCCATACACATGGTAGGCGATGCCGGCCGCAAACAGCGCATGCTCGATCACCCGCGATTGCGCATTGGAGCGGTACAGGATCGCGATCTCGCTGCGCAGCGCGCCGTCGGCGATCAGGCTGCGCGATTCCTCGATGATCCACTGGGCTTCCAGCAAATCGGAACTGGCTTCGTAAATGCGGACCGGTTCGCCATGCCCGGCGTCCGTGCGCAGGTTCTTGCCGAGCCGGTTGCTGTTGTTGGCGATGAGCATGTTCGCGCTGTCCAGGATATGGCCGTGCGAGCGGTAGTTCAGCTCCAACTTGATCAAATTTTCGACCTTGAACTCGCGCTCGAAGGCGCTCATGTTGCCCACATTCGCTCCGCGAAAGGCGTAGATGCTCTGGTCATCGTCGCCGACCGCGAACAGGGCGCCGCCCGCACCGCTGCCGTGCCCGGCGAGCAGCTTGAGCCATTTGTATTGCAGATCGTTGGTATCCTGGAATTCGTCGACCAGGATGTGCTTGAAGCGGGCCTGATAGTGCTCGCGCAGCGGCTGGTTACGGCTCAGCAATTCGTACGAGCGCAGCAACAGCTCGGCAAAATCGACCACGCCTTCGCGCTGGCATTGGTTATCGTACAGCTCGTACAACTCGACCAGTTTGCGCTCGTGCGGATCGTACGCCTCCACCTGATTGGCGCGCAAGCCTTGGTCCTTGGCATTGTTGATGAAATACATCAGCGTTTTCGGCGGATACTTTTCATCGTCGACGTTGTTTGCCTTCAACAGGCGCTTGATGACGGAAAGCTGGTCTTGCGAATCGAGAATCTGGAACGTCTGCGGCAGCGCCGCGTCGCGGTAGTGGGTGCGCAGCAGGCGGTTGCACAGGCCGTGGAAAGTGCCGATCCACATGCCGCGGGTGCTGATTGGCAGCATCGCGGTCAGGCGCGCCATCATCCCCTTGGCCGCCTTGTTGGTAAAGGTCACGGCCAGCACGCCGGCCGGAGACACTTGCCCGGTCTGGAGCAGCCACGCGATGCGGGTGGTGAGCACGCGCGTCTTGCCCGAGCCGGCCCCGGCCAGGATCAGGGCGCTTTGGGCCGGCAGCGTGACGGCGGCCAGTTGTTCGGGATTGAGGTTGTGAAGAAGTTTTTGCATCCCGTGATTATACCGGGCGATGGCTGGCACGAGACGCAGCGCGACGCGTAGGTTGGGCTACCAAGCCCAACCTAAATCGCCCGAAAAAACATTCCGAGCTCTGCCAGGACAAACGTTGGGCTGTAGGCCAAGCTACTCGCTACCAGCGATCCAGTGGGCTAACCACGCCCTGTCAGCCGCGATTGAGCACATGGGTGTAAATCATGGTGGTTTAAACATCCTTATGGCCCAGCAACTCCTGAACCGTGCGAATGTCATAGCCTGACATCAGCAAATGGGTCGCAAAACTCTCTGCACTATGTACCCTTCCTGACTATGTCTTGTAACACCTCGAAATTCCACTTTTCCCGGGCAAACGGCTAAGACCTGATAGACATAGTTTTGACGCCTTTGATCGGTCCTCAGGATCGGGAAAGGAGGGATCATGACGACGTCGAGTGTTGATCGTTCTGTGATCGCATCCCACCTTGGACATGAATTGGTGAAGAATCCCGAGGGGATACTCGCGATGCAGCGATCGCCGCCCCCCGTCAGCCAGGATGGCGGGAGTAACCTCAAAACATCTACCTCCACCCGCTCGACATTCGCATCCTCAAGCATGAGTTTGGATCATATGCTGACTTCCCACGGACGCTCATTTCCCCCATCGTTGCCATCTCCGAATCAACCGTCACAGCAGACCTCCGCAAACGCTTCAAGTACCTTTCGCATCTCCCGCTTTCCTGTGATGTTACCTTTGTCGAGCTCGAGCTCAGCGGTATTGTTGGTGAGACAACCATGTGTACATTCAGCAACGAGCTCAGGAGCAGGATCTCAAAGCGCGAGGAAAAGGTCAGGAAAGAGGAAAAGGCTCGGCTGGAAGCGGAGGAGAGGGAGCGGCGCGAGCTGGAGAGCGCGACAGGTGGTGAGCAAGC
>JANPCW010000898.1:0-2686 GCA_031431155.1 Janthinobacterium sp.
CAGCGCGAGCGCGCCGACCAGATCGCGCTGGCCTCGGCCTTTGCCCGCGCCGCAGCCGAAGCGCGCGCGCTGGGAGAAGCGCGCGCACTGGCCCCTATCGAACAAGAGCGCGAAGCCATCGCGCAAGCGCATGCCGACTCGGAACGGCACCGCGCCCAGTCGCTGCATCGACGCATGCAGTCAGAAAAAGAATTGCGCGACGCCGCCACCCAGCGTGAGCGCATCGAAGCGATGGCAGCAGCCAGCGCGCAGGCACGGCGCGACGCCGATGCCCGCATCATGGCCGCCACCGAAGCGCGCATCGAGGTCGACCGTCAGTTGCACGCCGTGGCCCTGGATCGGGTCGACGCCGAGCAAGCGGCCGAGATGCAGGCCCAGACCCGGATCGACGCCGAAACCAGCGCACTTGAGCAAGTGCGGCTGCGCCAGGCTGCCGATTGCGTCGCCGAGCAAGCGGCGCTGGCCGAGTGCGAAGCGCAGCAGCGCGCCGGGCTGTTGGCCGGCGAGCGCGCCGCGCTGGCCCTGGAGCGCGCCGCCATGGTGGCCGCCCAAAACGTCGCCGAGCAAAGTGCGGTCGCGGCGCTGGAGCAACAGACCCAAACCCAACGCGCGGCCAGCGTGCTGGCCACGCAACACGCCGAGCAGGCCTTGCAACTGGCGCAGGCCGAGCAGGAAAGCGCTGCGGCCGACCAACTGGCGGTAGCAGCCCTGCAGGCAAGGCTGGTCGCTGAACGCGCTGCCGGCGCCGCCATTCAAGCGCGCGCCCAGGCCGAACAAGAACAGGCCCACCTGTTACGCCAGCAGCAGCAATCCGAGCAAGCCTTGCTGGCAGCCCAGGAAACCGAGAGCGCCGCGACCCGCCTGATCGCGGCCCAGATGCTGATCGAGTGCGAACAGAAAAACGCTGCGGCCGAGGCGGCGCAGGAGCAGGCGCGCGTGGCGCTGGAACTGGCGCAAGTGCAAAACGAGCGCGCCCAGCTAGAGCAGGACGCGCTGGAACTGGCGCGTCTGACCCTGGAAGCGCAGCAGCAATTGGCCGCGACCGAGCGCGAGTCGCTCGCCATCGTCGCTGAAAAGCTGACGCAGCAGCGCCAACTAGCGCAATCGGAAGCACGCGCTTGCAAGGCGCTTGCGGCCTACGTTGAAGCCGACCAAGCGGCAGCCGCGGCGGCCGAGGCACGCGCCGCGGCCGAGCAGGAGCGGGCCGATGCCATGCGCGAATGCGCCCTGGAGCAACAGGCGGCACAGCAGGCCAGCGTCGACAAGCTCGCCGCTCAAAAGCAACTGCTCGACAGCGCGCAAGCGCATTCCGCACTGCAGCGCAAAGTTGCCGCCACCACCGAGGAGATGGCCAACGCCAGGTTGCACTTGATGCAACTTGAAACGCGGCGCGCGGCAGCCGGGCAGCAAGCGCTGGCGGCCATCAAGGAAAAAATCGAAGCCGAAGAAGCCGCTTGCAAACTGGCCGAGGAGGGCGCAGCCGAGGCCATCGCTGCCGCAGCCCGCGCCAAGAGCGAGCGCGCGCAATCGGAGATCATCGCGCGCGCCATGATCGAACGCCTGACCCTACCATCCGAACCGGTTGGCACCGTGGCGCGCGAGCCGCAGCGCACGCCTGCCCTGGCACTGCTACAGCGCAGCGCCGAAGCCTAATAGAAACACGTCGGCGTCGCGATGGTAATCGGTAATGACCCGGCTCCATGTTAGCTGGGCCCGCCAGCGCGGGCTGAGCCGATAGCGTACGCCGATCGATGCCAGCAGCGCCAGCCTGGCGCGCGCTCCCCGGTCCACATTGGTATGTTCCAGGTGGTCGGTCATTGGGTAGAGCCCGCCCCCGAACTGCAGCACGACGCGCTCGGCGAGCGGGCGCACCAGCCAGAGCTGGGCCGCCACCCCCTTGCGCCGGGTGCCCAGCACAGATCCCTCGTTCAACCACCCCACGCTCCATTCGGCGTACTGCGACAGCGTGCGGCGGTATTCCAGTGCGGTGGCGCCCGAGCGCTCCGATTCAAAGCTGTTGATGATGGCGCGTCCAGCCGACAGTATGAAAATATTGTCCCCTGGTGTTACGTTCAGCCGGGTAGCATCAACGGCCGGCGTCTGCAGTTCATACCCGATGCCGAGCAGCAGCATCGAGGTGTCATGCTGGTTGCGTACGTAAATCCGGTTCCCCTGCAACTGGACAAACCAATGCTGCGCAAAATGCCACTTTGCGCTCAGAGTGGCCAGCGCACCCCAGCCGTGCTCGTTGCGGTAGTCGGTGGCTGAGCCCGATCCAGTGGTGGTGTCAAAGTAAAAATACGGACCGATTCCGGCTGCAAACGACAGGTCTTGTATGGGTTCGCGGGTGCGCAACCAAAGTTGCGAGCTCAAGCCGTCGCGGTGGTGCAGTGGCGGGTGGCCCTCGTTCAGGTACGAAAAGCTCGCCGCACCATGTTCGCCAAGCTTGTAGGTGTAGCTCAAATTGGCGCCAAATGAGCGCTCGTCGTTATCCTGCACCTTGAGCTTGCCGGCCAGTAGCGACACTTCCTGCGCCTGGAGCACGCCCGGAAGGCACAGGATCCATAGGGCCAACAGGGTTTCGCGCATTGTCACAGTCTCCTCGATGCAGCCTGCCGTCCTTAAAGGATACAAGCTGCAGATGGGGGAAAGCTGCGCCTGATCAAGCGCGCGGCGCGGAGCGGAC
>JANPCW010000899.1:0-2885 GCA_031431155.1 Janthinobacterium sp.
CTGCACCATCGTGGTCGGCGTGGTCGGCGCGCTCGCCATCGCTTACTTCAACCACACGCTGCAAGTTGCGGTGGGCAATGCACGCGAGCGGGCCGAAGTGGCGGCGCGCTCGCACCTGTCCGTGGTTGACATCGACCGCGCCCAGGCCAAGCTGATCTCGGCGCAATCACCGGCCGACATCCGCAAGCAAGCTATTGCCGCGATCCGCGCTGCATCGTTTCTCGATGAGAGCATGCAAACGCTCGCCAAGGTCTTGCCCGCCAACGCCATGGTGCAGGAACTTGTCAAACTCAATTTGGCAGTCAAGGCGCCGCGCATCACTATCATCAAGGCAGTGAGATCGAAAGATGTCGCAGGCGCCGTCGGGCAAAGCCTGGCGATTGCCGCGCAGATTGCGCGCATCGAAGAGTTGGCCGGGCAGATCGAAGCCGAACAACATGCCTTGCTGGCCGCGCGCGTGACCCAGTTGGTCACGACCGGCAACCAAGCCCTGCTGGCGCTGGGCTTGTTGACGGTGCTTGGTGTGCTCGTGTGCATCGTCGCCTGTGTCATTTTTGCCCGCCTGCTGGGCAAATCCATTGGCGACGTGCAGCACGGCGAGCAAATCTTGACCAGCAACGCCGTGCAGGTGGCAGCGATTGCCGCCGATATTACGCAATGCGATCAGCGCACGGGCGCGGCGGTCGAGCAGATCAGGGCCGGCATGGACGACGTGCATGCCGCAACCGAAAAATCGGGCGAGCAATTGCTGTGCGCGACCTCCAGCATCGAACAGATGGCCGGCACTGCGACCGACAACGCGGTCAATATCAGCAAAGTGGTGCAGCGCTTCGGCCTGATGAACGGCGATATGCAAAGCGCCATCAGCATGACCGAGGCGCTCAAGAAGTCGGTCGGCAGCATCAGCGGTATCGCCGATACCATCGACGTGATCTCGCGCCAGACCAATATGCTGGCCATCAACGCGGCCATCGAAGCGGCGCGCGCCGGCGAGACGGGGCGCGGTTTCGCCGTCGTCGCCTCCGAGGTCAGGGTGCTGGCGCAGCGCAGCGGCGAGGCGACCCGGCAAATCCAGGCGATCGCGGTCGAGATCGCGCACGAAGTCGAGACCGCGGTGACCACGCTCAATAAGTCGGCCAGCAATGCCAACGCCTACGCGGGGCAGTTGAACTTGGTTTTAAAGAATTCCGACGCAGCATCGGCCAGCGGCAATGCGATCCGCGCGGTCATGGAGGTGGTGTCGGCGCAAATGGCGGTGCAGCGCGACGCAGTGGTCGCCATCGAACGCCAGCTCCAGGAAGTGCAAGTGACAACCGAGCTTTCCGCGGTGCAGGCGGTCGCCCTGGGTGGCGTCTCGTACGCGCTGACCGATTCGGCCAGCAACATGGGCAAACTGGCGCAAAGTTTGCGTCTGTAAGCCCATTAATCCAATTCAACCTTTTTCAATGGAGCCACCATGTTTAAATCAGCCACCTATCTCGCGCTTGCCATGGCTGCCAGCGCCCTTGCCGCAGGCGCCAGCGCCAAGGAGTACGAAGTAACCCAAAAGGAGAAAAAATTCAGCCAGGCGGCAATGACGGTGAAGGTCGGCGATGTCGTCAATTTCAAAAACGACGACACGTTTGCGCATAATATTTTCTCCTTGTCCGACATCAAGACCTTCGATCTCGGATCTTACCCAAAGGGCCAGTCCAAGCCAGTCACCTTTGACAAGCCAGGCATGGTGGAAATTGAATGCGCGATCCATCCCGACATGAAGGTCGTGGTCGATGTCAAGAAATGAGAAAATTATTGACTGCAATGGCCGCTTTACTGATGGCAGGGATGGCGTCGGCGGGTGAACCGGCGGCGCCTTCCAAGGCAGGTGAATTTCCAAACTGGAATACTCCAGAGGCGGAAATATTCCGCGGCAATATAGTCTTTAATAATTACTGCGTTCTTTGCCATGGCATCAAGGCCGATGGCACTGGCCGTGCCGCCAAGCTGTATCGACCCCGGCCAGCCAATCTGGTGCTGTCGGACAAGAACGACCAATACAAGGAGCTCATCGTCAGGCAGGGCGGCGCCGCTCTCGGGCGATCTGAGTTCATGCCGCCTTGGGGCAATGAATTGACCGATGAACAAATTACCGATGTTATCGGGTATCTGCGTTCCATTCGTCAAGTCCGGGCCGGTGCCAACCAAACCAACTAAATCGACCTAACCCGGCCACAAACCGGCGTGCAGGTATTTTGCAAGGTAGTGCAGGACCGCAGGACCGTACGGAATTCGTCGCGGCGGGACAGAGTGATTTTTAACAGCCGGTCGTTCCGTGACCCGTTTTTTGTGACTTTTTTGAAGGGAAATACCATGTTCAATACTTCGATGCCGTCCCGCGCACTTGCTGCGCTTGTTGTAATTCTTAGTGGTATCAGCATCGCGCATGCGGCCGAAGGCGGCGCGACCAAGGTCGAAGCGGAAGCGATGGTCAAGAAGGGCGTGGCCCACATCAAGGCTAACGGTGGCGTGAAATCGTACGCCGAGATCAGCACCAAGGGCGGCCAGTTCTCAGACCGCGACTTGTATTTGGTCGTGTACGGACTCGATGGCGTGGTGCACGCACATGGCGGCAATTCGAAGATGATCGGGAAGAATCTGATCGATCTCAAGGACATTGATGGTAAAGCGTTTGTCAAGGAGCGCGTCGAACTAGGAAAATCCAAACCGTCGTTCTGGCAGGAGTACAAATTTACCAATCCGGAAAACAAGAAGATCGAGCCCAAAGTCATGTATTGCGAGCGCCAGGCCGAAACGGTTGTCTGCGGCGGCATCTACCTCTAATCTGCGCCAGGACCGACGCACCCGTGACGGGCGGGGCGGGTGTGTTGAAGTCCTGGGCAGCGCTG
>JANPCW010000900.1:0-2263 GCA_031431155.1 Janthinobacterium sp.
TGAAACGGCGCGTGGCCCAACGACCATTGCCGTCCATGATCACCGCGACATGGCGCGGCACGGTTGACACCTCGGGAATGGCTTGCGTCGATGTGGGGGACATGGTGATGTTCGGGAATCAACGGCGCTAGACCGCCATGATTTCCGCTTCCTTCGTTGCCAACAGCTTGTCGATCTCGCCGATCGATCGATCGGTGAGCTTTTGCACATCGTCCTGCGCCCGGCGCTCGTCGTCTTCCGAAACCGCCTTGTCCTTGAGCAGTTTTTTCAGTTGCTCGTTGGCTTCGCGCCGCAGATTGCGCACCGCAATCTTGGCATCCTCGCCCTCGCCCTTGACCACCTTGACCAACTCCTTGCGCCGCTGTTCGGTGAGCAAGGGCATCGGAACGCGAATGATGTCGCCGGTGGTCGATGGATTGAGGCCGAGGTCAGAATCACGGATCGCCTTTTCGATCACCCCGATCATCTTCTTTTCCCAGGGCGTCACGCCGATGGTGCGCGCGTCGATCAGGGTCACGTTGGCGATCTGGGTCAGCGCCGTTGGCGCGCCGTAATAGTCGACCTGGATGTGATCGAGAATACCAGGGTGGGCGCGACCGGTGCGCACCTTGCCCAGATCGGCCTTCAGGGTCTCGATCGACTTCAACATTCTATCTTGCGCGTTCTTCTTGACGTCGGCTAAGGACATGCGGCTCTCCCTTATTTATATGTATGCGTTAGCAGGTTTAAACGTGGACTAGTGTACCCTCGTCTTCGCCCATGATGACGCGCATCAGCGCGCCAGGCTTGACGATGGAAAACACCTTGATTGGCAGCTTTTGGTCGCGGCACAGCGCAAAGGCGGTCGCGTCCATCACTTGCAAGTGCTTGGCGATCGCCTCGTCGAAACTGATCGTTTCAAAGCGCGTTGCGTGCGGATCTTTCTTTGGATCGGCAGTGTAGACGCCGTCCACCTTGGTCGCCTTCAAGACGATCTCGGCGCTCATTTCCGCACCGCGCAAGGCGGCCGCGGTGTCGGTGGTGAAAAATGGATTGCCGGTGCCGGCCGCGAATATCACGACCTTGCCTTCTTCCAGGTATTGCAGCGCCTTCGGGCGCACGTAGGGCTCGACCACTTGCTCGATCGCGATCGCCGACATCACGCGCGCCACGATGCCGCCGTACCGCATCGCGTCCGCCAGCGCCAGCGCATTCATCACGGTGGCCAGCATGCCCATGTAGTCGGCAGTGGCGCGGTCCATGCCCTGCGCGCCAGGGGCGACGCCGCGGAAAATATTGCCGCCGCCAATCACGATCGCCAGCTCCACGCCCAAACTGGCCACTTCAGCCACGTCGGCCACCATGCGCTCGATGGTGGCGCGGTTGATGCCGTAGGGATCATCTCCCATCAAGGCTTCGCCTGACAGTTTGAGCAGGACGCGCTTGTAGGCTGGTTTTGGCATGAGCTGGGGCTCCATAGATTCAATTGTTATTCGGTGTTCAGGTCCAGCGCCGGGCGGCGCAAGGCAAAAAAACGGGCCTTTCGGCCCGCTTTCGATTACGCCTCTTTGGCGGCAGCCATTTGGGCCGCGACCTCTGCGGCGAAGTCGTCTTGTTTCTTTTCAATCCCTTCGCCAACCACATACATCGTGAATGACTTAACGGAAGCACTTGCAGCTTTCAGCATCTGCTCAACCGTCAACTTGTCATTCTTGACGAACGATTGGTTAAGCAAGGACACTTCTTTCAAAAACTTTTGCACTGAACCGTCGAGGCGCTTGGCCAGAATTTCCGGCGATTGCGCGGTTTTGCCTTCAGCAACGGCCTTGGCAGCGTCTTCAGCTGCTTTCAACGATGCAACCGAGCGTTCTTTTTCGATCAATTCCGCAGGAACCTGGTCGGCCGACAGCGACACCGGCTTCATTGCCGCGATATGCATCGCCACATCCTTGCCAACCTGCTCGTCGGCGCCGTCGAATTCGACGATCACACCGATGCGGGTGCCGTGCAGATAAGAAGCCAGTTTAGCACTGGTATCGAAGCGCACGAAACGACGGATCGACATGTTTTCGCCGATACGCCCGATCAGGGCAGCGCGGGTCTCTTCCAGGGTCTTGCCAGCGAGCGGCAGCGCCAGCAAGGCAGCGACGTCGGCCGGATTGTGCTCTGCCACCAGCTTGGCGGCGGCATTCGCCAGCGCCAGGAACTCATCATTCTTGGTCACGAAGTCGGTTTCGCAGTTCACTTCGATCAGCGCGCCGACGTTGCCGGCGATATAAGTGGC
>JANPCW010000901.1:0-4022 GCA_031431155.1 Janthinobacterium sp.
TCTCAAATTAATAGAGCGAGCGCTCGGTTTGTGAAATGTAACACTGCCCGTTCGAAATAGCATGACGCAGCGCAACAAACGCAGGTTGCTTGAGCGGCGCAATAATGGCTTTTCCGTGCGCTATAATTATTCTCAAGATCAACATCAGGCATCGCACACACCGTCTATGGAAATGAGCTGGTCGACCCCTTTCAACTTCGCCCAGTTTCAGCAGATGTCGCCGCTGACCGGCGAAAATATCTGGGCCTACATCCTCGATCGGAATGCCGCGCGCATCGGGGTCAAGCGGCGCAAGCCGGCGCTGGAAAATCTGGAAAAGATTTTTGGGGCGACCTTTCGTCTGGCCAACGATGTCGGGTTCCGGGCCATGAGCTTGCGCGACCTGTGCCGGGAAACCGGCCTGTCGATGGGCGGCCTGTACGGCTACATCGACGGCAAGGATCAGCTGGCCGAAATGATCGAGGATGTGGTGCGGCACGCCAGCTTGGAGCTGCCGCAATTGTTCCGCCATGTGGCTTCGCCGCTGGCGCGACTGGAGGCGGTGATCCGGGCCTCGATCTACCTGTCGGAAATCCTGCAGCCGTGGTTTTACTTTGTCTATATGGATTCGCGCGTGTTGCCGCTCGCGCAGCGCAGCATGGCCAAGCATTCCGAGCTGAATGTGCAAGCGCTGATCGCCGCGATGATCGCCGAGATCGATCCGAAGCCCGCCGCCAGCCCGACGCTAATGGCGGCCCATTGCCTGGCGCTGTTCCAGGACTGGTATGTCAAGCGCTGGAAGTATCGCGCGGCCAAGGTGCAGGTCGACGATTTTGCCGACAGCACGGTGCGCCTGGTCCGCAGTTGCCTGGCCCCGCAGCCGGGCTAGAGCTGCGTTAGAACTGTTCGTCGGGGCGCAGGTAGCGCCATTGCCCGGTCGGCAGATCGCCCAGTTTGATGCGCCCGATGCGCACCCGCTTCAGGCCGACCACGCGCAGCCCGACCGCCTCGCACATGCGCCGGATCTGGCGTTTCTTGCCTTCGCGCAGGATGAAGCACAGCTGGTCGTCGTTCTGCCAGCGCACCTTGGCCGGCAGCAGCGGCTTGCCGTCGAGCCAGAGACCATGGCACAGCCGTTTCAAGTCCGGGTCCGGTAAGCGCCCCGGCCCCGAGTACTGCACGCGCACCAGGTATTCCTTCTCGATCTCGCTGTCCTGTCCGATCAATTGCTTGGCGACCCGGCCATCCTGGGTCAATACCAGCAAACCGACCGAGTCGATATCGAGCCGGCCGGCCGCGACCAAGCTGCGCAACTGGGTCGGGTGGAATTGCTCGGGCAAGGTATCTTCGGCCCAGCGCGTATCGGCCTTGATCAGCGCGATCGCCGGCGTATAGCCATCTTCGGCCTGGCCGCTGACATAGCCCATCGGCTTATTGATCAGCACCGTGACCCGTTTCGATTGCTCGGCGGCAGCCTGGCGCTCGACCGTCACGCGCTGGCTCGGGGTGACCTTGCTGCCCAGCTCAGAGATCACCTGGCCGTCCACCCGCACCCAGCCGCGCGCGATCCATTCGTCGGCTTCGCGGCGCGAGCACAGGCCCAGTTCGGACATTCGTTTTGACAAGCGTAGCAGTTCTTCAGTCATGGGTCTTTGGTCAGGTAAGGTGGGGCAGGGTGGCTAGACTTTCAGCGCCTCGAGCAAATCGGTTTCGAGCAGGATCTGGTTGCGCGCGCTGCCCAGGGCCGCGCCGTCGACCAGGAACACGTCCTCGACCCGTTCGCCGAGCGTCATCACCTTGGCCGTGTGCAGGTTGATGCGGTACTTGGCGAGCACGCTGGCGATCGAATACAGCAAGCCGGTGCGGTCGTTGGCCGCCACCGACAGCAGGTAATATTGTCCGCGCTCGTCTGGGCGCAAGTCCACCGTCGGCTGGATCGGGAAGGTGCGCGACAGGCGCGACAAGCGGCCCTTGCTGGGCGCCGGCAAGGGCGCCTGCGATTGCACCAGCTCGGCCAGTTCGTGCTCGATCAGGCTGATGATGTCGCGATAGTTCTTGGCGAAATTTTGTTCGGTGACCAGGAAGGTGTCAAGCGCGTAACCATTCTTGGTGGTGTGGATTTTCGCATCGAGGATGCTGAAATTCTTGCGGTCGAAATAGCTGCAGATGCGCGCGAACAGGTCGGGCTGGTCGGGCACGTACACGGCCACCTGCAAGCCTTCGCCGATCGGCGCCAGGCGGCACTTCACTACCGGTTTTTTACTGTTCAGGCAGTCGTGCAAGGAGCGCGTTTGCCATGCGATGTCGGAGGCGTCGTGGCGCAGGAAGTAGGCCACGTCGAGCTGCTTCCAGAGCTGCTCATGGGCGTCGACCGGCAAGCCATACAGGCGTAGCGTGGCCAGCGCTTCTTTCTGGCGGTTTCTCAGTTCGCGGTCGGCCGAATGGGGCTCGCCGCCCAGGACCCGCAGCGTGATGCGGTACAGGTCTTCCAGCAGCTTGGCCTTCCAGGCGTTCCAGACCTTGGGGCTGGTACCGCGGATATCGGCCACGGTCAGCAGGTACAGCCCAGTCAAGTGGCGCTCGTCCTTTGCCAGTTTGGCGAACGCCGCGATCACGTCAGGGTCCGACAAGTCCTGTTTTTGCGCCACCTGCGACATCGTCAAATGGTTCTCGACCAGGAACCCGACCAGCTCGGTTTGTTCGGGCGATAAGCCATGGTCCTGGCAGAATTGGTTGGCGTCGGCCACGCCCAGCTTGGAATGGTCGCCGCCACGCCCCTTGGCGATATCGTGAAACAGCGCCGCCACATACAATAGCCATGGCTGCGCGAAATTGGCGATCAATTGGCTGCAGAACGGGTATTCATGCGCATGCTCGGTCATCGTGAAACGCCGCATATTGCGCACCACCATCAGGATATGCTGGTCGACCGTGTACACGTGGAACAGGTCGTGCTGCATCTGGCCCACGATGCGCCGGAAGTTGGGTAGATAGCCGCCCAGGATGCTCAATTCGTTCATGCGGCGCAGAGCGTGGGTAATGCCGGCCGGCGCCTGCAAAATACGCAGGAACAGCGCGCGGTTTTGCGGGTCGCTGCGAAACGCGGCATCGATCTTGAAGTGCGCATGCCACAGCGCGCGCATGGTGCGGGCGGTCATGCCTTTCAGTGCGGGTTGCTCGGTCATCAGCACGAATAGTTCCAGCATGGCCGAGGGGGTGGTTTGGAACGTATCGTCGGCACTGATATCGATCAAGCCGTTGACTTCGTTGAAACGCGGGTTGATCACGAGCGGTTCTGCCGGCTGCGGGAACAGCTGCGCTTCTATATTCTGCAGCAAAATCGTATTGAGCTGGGTGACGGTTTTCGCGGCCCAGTAGTAGCGCTGCATCAGGTATTCGCTGGCGCGCCGCAGGTGCACCCCCTCGCCGGTGGCTTGCAGCCCGAACGAGTGCGCGATCGGCGTTTGCACATCGAATACCAGGCGGTCTTCGCGCCGCCCCGCGTGCAGGTGCAAACGGACCCGGATATCCTTGAAGGCGCGCTCCTTTTCCATCAACTGGCGCGCTTCGGTTTGCGTGATCAAGCCGCGCGTGGCCAGTGCGCGCCAGGAAGTGGCCAGGCCGGCCGCCTTCGCCACCCAAAGGATCACCTGCAAGTCGCGCAAGCCGCCCGGGCTCTCCTTGCAGTTCGGCTCCAGGCTGTAGGCGGTGTCTTCGTATTTGGCATGGCGCTGGCGCATCTCGGCGGTCTTGGCGCGGAAGAACGCTTGCGAATCCATCGCGGCCCAGTAGCGCACGCGCAGGTTTTCGTACAATGCCTGGTCGCCGTCGATCAATCGCCCTTCGAGCAGGCTGGTCTGGACCGTGATGTCCGCTTTCGACTCGCTCATGCATTCGTCGACGGTGCGGATGCTGTGGCCGATCTCGAGCCCCAGATCCCACAACAACTGCACCAGCTCTTCCAGCTTGCCCCGGGTGGGCGCATCGGGCGCCTCGGACAACAGGATCAACAAGTCCACATCGGAACAGGGAAATAGCTCGCC
>JANPCW010000902.1:0-6020 GCA_031431155.1 Janthinobacterium sp.
AATGCTTGAACAGCACGCCGGCCGGTGCCGATTCGCCGAAGGTGTCGATGCCGATCACGGCGCCTTCGTGTCCGACGTACTTATACCAAAAATCGGTGACACCGGCCTCGACCGCAACCCGCGGCACGTCGCGCGTCAACACGCTCGCCTTATAGGCCGCGTCCTGGCGATCGAACACGTCGGTCGATGGCATCGAGACCACGCGGACCGCGACGCCTTCGGCCGCCAGAACGCGCGCCGCATTGACCGCCAACTCCACTTCGGAGCCGGTCGCAATCAGAATCGCCTTGGCGTTCGGGGCGTCGACCAACACGTAGCCGCCGCGCCCGATGTTGCCGATCTGTTCGCTGCTGCGCTCCTGGAACGGCAAGTTCTGGCGCGAGAAAATCAGGGTCGATGGACCGTCCCTGCGCTGCACGGCCGCCCCCCAGGCAACCAACGATTCGACCGTGTCGCACGGACGCCAGTTGTCCAGGTTCGGGATCAGGCGCAGCGACGACACGTGTTCCACCGACTGGTGGGTCGGGCCGTCTTCGCCCAGGCCGATCGAGTCGTGGGTGAACACGAAAATCGAGCG
Organism: Janthinobacterium sp.; assembly: GCA_031431155.1. GTDB lineage: Bacteria > Pseudomonadota > Gammaproteobacteria > Burkholderiales > Burkholderiaceae_D > JANPCW01. The sequence goes on from JANPCW010000902.1 coordinate 578, forward strand.
CAGCTTCATCAGTGCGGCCATGCGCAAGGCATTGCGGCTGTAGTCCGAAAAGGTCAAGAAGGTTGCGCCGAACGGGATGAAACCGCCGTGCAGGGCGATGCCGTTCATGATCGCACTCATGCCGAATTCGCGCACGCCGTAGTTGATATGGTTGCCCGGCTGGCCTGAGCGCAGCGCCACGCATTCCTTCCAGTTGGTCAGGTTCGAGCCGGTCAGGTCGGCCGAGCCGCCCAAAAATTCCGGCAGCACCGGCGCCAGCGCCTGGATCGCGTTCTGGCTGGCCTTGCGGGTGGCGATGTTTTCTTTTTTCTCGATGCAGGTGGCGATGGCCGAGGCCAGCACGTCTTCGAAGGCTACCGGCAATTCGCCCTTCATGCGGCGCTCCAGTTCGCCCGCTTGCTGCGGGAAGGCTGCGCGGTAGGCGGCGAACTGCGCGTCCCATGCCGCTTCGCGCTTGCCGCCTTGCGCCCTTGCATCCCATGCGGCATGCACATCGGCTGGCATCTCGAATGGCGCGGCGTCCCAGTTCAGGTGCGCACGCACGGCCGCGATTTCCTTCTCGCCCAGCGCGGCGCCGTGCACCTTGTCGCTGCCTTGCAGGTTCGGCGAACCCTTGCCGATCACGGTTTTGCAGCAAATGAGGGTCGGTTTGGTCGACGCCTTGGCGGCCGTGATGGCAGCATCGACAGCGGCGACATCGTGCCCGTCGACGGCGCGGATCACGTTCCAGCCGTAGGCTTCGAAGCGCTTGGGGGTGTCGTCGGTGAACCAGCCTTCGACCTTGCCGTCGATCGAGATCCCATTGTCATCGTACAGCGCGATCAGTTTCGACAGGCCCAGGGTGCCGGCCAGCGAACACACTTCATGCGAAATACCTTCCATCAGGCAGCCGTCGCCCAGGAAGGCATAGGTGTAGTGGTTGACAATGTCGAAACCGGGCTTATTGAATTCGGCCGCCAGCAGGTGCTCCGACAGTGCCATTCCGACCGCATTGGCCAGACCCTGCCCCAGCGGGCCGGTAGTGGTCTCGATGCCGGGTGTGACATCGACTTCCGGGTGGCCCGGGGTCTTCGAGTGCATCTGACGAAATTGCTCCAAGTCGGCCATGGCCAAGTCGTAGCCGGTCAGGTGCAACAATGAATAGTGCAGCATCGAGCCGTGGCCGTTTGAGAGCAGGAACCGGTCGCGGTTGGCCCACTTCGGGTTGGCCGGATTGTGGCTGTAATGCCCGCTCCACAGTGCGACGGCGATCTCCGCCATCCCCATCGGCATGCCGGGGTGGCCGGAATTGGCCTGTTGTACTGCGTCCATTGCCAGCGCGCGGATCGCGTTGGCCATCTTGGTGGTAAGGAGCGGGCTTGTCATGTTGGTCTGGTCAATCGCAATGAGGAATCGTTAGCAAATGGGGGACGTGCTGCGTTCTGAACCAACTATTTTACCAGAGCAGGGGTCAGACCATTAAAATCGGGGTTGGCGAATGCCCGAAAATCCGGGGATGAATGCCTTTTTAACCATCTTGCATCTCAAGGAGTCGCATGCCTCGTTTCTATTACCCTCAAGCGCTGGCGCTCGGCGCCCTCATCACCCTGCCCGAAGCGGTGGCCCATCACGTGCAGGTCGTGCGCCTGGCGCAGGGCGATATCATCACCCTGTTCAATGGCGAGGGCGGTGAATACAGCGCCAGCTTGGTCGCGATCGAAAAGAAGCGGGTCAGCGCCGAGGTGAAAGCTTTCACGCCACGTGAAGCGGAGCTGCCGTACGCGCTCACGCTGGCGCAAGCCTTGCCGGAAGCGTCCAAGATGGATTGGATCATCGAAAAGGCGATCGAACTGGGTGCGGCCGGGATTCAGCCGCTGGCGGCCCAGCGCTGCGTGGTGCGGCTCTCTGGAGAGCGGGCCGAAAAGCGCCACACGCACTGGCAGGCCATCATCGTGGCCGCGTCCGAGCAGAGCGGGCGCAACCGCTTGGCGCACCTCGGGCAATTGAACGAGTTTAATCAGTGGATCGAACAGCAGGACATGCACCGGCGCGTGATCCTGACGCCGCGCGCCGAACAATCGCTGGCCGACTGGGCACGCCATCAGGCGCCGCAGGCGCTAACTTTGATGGTCGGACCGGAAGGCGGATTTACCGAGCCCGAAGAGAGCACGGCGGTGGCACGCGGCGCGCTGGCCCTGTCGATGGGACCGCGCATTTTGCGCACCGAAACGGCGGGGTTAAGTGCAATCGCGGTTTTAAACGGTCTATGGGGAGGGATGTAACCAAGAATGCAGGGCGCCGCACAGCAGCGCAATCCGCCAACAAAAAAACCCCGCCGGCTCGCGCCGTCGGGGTTTTTTGTTGGCGGCCCCAGACTGGCGTCTGGGGCCGCCAAAACTGCAATTAGAACTTGTAGTTGTACTCAGCTGTCAGCTTGACGGTGCGTGGCGCCGTGTAGCTCACCACTCCGCCGTAGAGTGCACTAACGGTATTAGCGCCTGCTGTGTTGAACTCCTCGTCGATATTTTGCGCAGTTTGCGTATTCGTCAGATTGAACACATCCATTTTAAGAGTCAAGCCCTTTACCATTGCCGGCTTGTAGGCCAGATTCAAGTCGAGGCGCTTATCCCATGGCATTGTACCTTCCGAACCCCGTGGTTTGGCCACGCCGTTACAGAAGAAGAACGATGAATCGTAACCCGACGCTGGGTTGGCTGCACCACCAAACGAATCCGGTAGGTTGCCAATGCAGTTCTTAGGACGTCCAGACGCTAACAACAGATTACCGCCCACAGTCCACTGAGGGGTAATTTCATAGAAGCCAAACGCCTTGATTTGATGTTCGCGGTGGTTCGGCAACAAACCATCGGAATTCAAGGACAACTCAGGATGGTCAAAAACGGCGGTGGTTGCTACGTCGGCTTGACCGGAGTCGGAACGCGTCTGTCCTTCGGTGTTGCCCTTATTGCGCGACCAAGTGTAGTTGACTTTACCGTACCAACCGTTGCGCAATGGATGTTCCGCGAAGAAATCGAGAGCGACGTAAGTCCGCTTAACTTTCGGAAAACCCATCTCCGCTGCGGTCAAATGCACAGGTGTCAGTTTGCCGTCACCCGCGAAATCGATCAGGAAATCGTTGTCCTGGCCCGGATTGAACAGTGCGCATGGAAAACCATAATCACTGGCATCGACACCGTTCCGAACTGCCCAAGCATCGAACGGACGTTGATCGCAGGTATCGTCAATCGTGCTTTTAAGTTGGCGGTATGTGAACTTGGTCCCGAAATTCAGGCTTGGAGAAAACGCCTTTTCGAAACCAAAGGCCAGTTCGTCCTGGTACAACGCATCCATTCCTTGGGCTGCAACGGTACGTGGATCCTTGGCTTGACCGAACTCATTGTTGGTCGACGTCACGCCACTCAGCTCTTGCAAGCCGGTTGGAGCACCAGTCACCTGATCGATACCCGAATAGGTGAAATACTGACGCGTAAACAAGGAGCTGCCTGCAGCGCGAACGGCTACGTTGGTAGGCATTTGCAGATGATAGCGACCAGCGCTACCGAACACCTTGAGCGAAGCATCGCCCTTCACATCCCAGGTTGCGCCCAGGCGCGGTGCCAACTGGTGACGCTGGGACACGTAAGCTTGACCGTCGCCGTTGAAGTTGGTGAACTGCTCGTTGCGCAGACCCAGCGACAACAAGACATTCTTGGTGACTTGGTAACGGTCTTCAACGTACTGGGCAGCTTGTTCCACTGTTGGGGTCGACACGCCGCTGGTGATGCGTTTCTCAACGTAGTAGCCGTTAGTACCAAAGCCACCATTGCTTGCCGGCGCACGAGCACCTGGCGCTGGTGCAACCAACGGCGTGAGCGAGCGGTTGAAAATCCATTGCCCGCCGCCAGCGCGACTGGTTCCGGCCAACGACGAGATATCGTTGTGATCCAGACCGGCGCGCAAGGTGTGGTCACCGAGTTTGTATTCCAGGTCGAAACGATAGACTTTTTGCTTGTCGTTCGCGCCCAACGCCAGGATGTTACCCGTGGTCGATTGTGGATTAATGTAATTCAGGGTTCCGATACGGGCATTGTTCGGGGCAGTAACCTGGAAAATGTTCGGATTGTAGTTCACCGGCGTCGAGACGTGCTCGGTCTTGCTGCGTCCGATCATGGCTGTTAAGGTCAGGTCATCGGTCAGGTTGCCCGTGTACTTGAGGATCGACAGTTTAGCGCCGACTGCAGCGGCGATCGGGACAGGGCCGTAGTTCTCGTAGTAGTTACCGCCGTTCTGCACGAAAGCACGTTCGCGCGTGGCGTAGTTGAAGCCAAAGTACTTACGATCCGAACTCGGCGCGTCGATAATATTCGTGTATTCGAGACGGTGATTGTCGGTAATGTTCCAGTCCAACTTCAGCAAGCCGCGGCTGGTGCGATCCTCTTGCTCCTGGAAGCCGGTCCTGATTGCCGCAGGATTGTCCGCAAATTGACGCGTGTTTTCGAGGTCGGTCCGAATTTGCTCGACGTTTGCAAACATGAACAGTTTGTCTTTGATCAGCGGACCGCCAACAAAGACGCTGGCCGTCTTACGATCACGGCGATTCTTCGAATTGTCCAGGTAAACAGTGCCGTCCGTGCTGACGTTTTCGGCAGCGCCGGTATTCGGGTAGGTGCGACTTTTTGAGCCGCTGCGCAAGGAGTTAGGCTCGATGCTGACGCTACCGCCCACTTCCCAGTTATTGGTACCGCTCTTGGTCGTGATGTTCATCACGCCGCCGGTTGAGCGACCGAATTCGGCGCCGTAACCGCCGGACAATACCTGTGCCTGACCGATCGAACCGAACGGCAGTTCAGAGCCACCCACTTGCAATAGGACATTCGTTACAGGGAATCCGTTGATGTAGAACGCGTTTTCCGACGCTGCGGCGCCACCGAAGCTAGGTGCGTTCGCATCGCCGTAACGGGAGTCACCACGCGTTGTATTCGGGGCCAGCTGAATGATCGACGCGACGCTTGGTGTGATTGGCAGACGCGCCAGTTCTTTGGCGGTAAAGGTCGCGCCGTTGTTCGTGTTCGACACGTCGATTCGATTGCGGCGACCGCTAACTTCTACCTTCTGCACTGCTGCGGAAGTAAATGAAGCATCAGCACCTTGACCAATGATAACTTCTACTTCTGCCGTATCGACAACCTTGTCGCCGCGGACCAGTTCGACCTTGTAACGACCAACCGGCAGGGCCGTCGCTTGATAGCGACCAGACGCGTCTGGCGTCATGCTGCGCTTCAACCCCGTATCCAAGTTCAAAATGGTCACGGAGGCACCGGCAGGCGCCTCAACACGACCGAAGATATTACCAGTCGCGTTGGACTGAGCCATTACCGGCGACGTGATGGCGGCAGTCAGAGCTGCTGCACCAAACGCGATCGATAAAGCGTGTACTAAAACAGTTTTTCTGAACATGTGATTC
>JANPCW010000903.1:0-3326 GCA_031431155.1 Janthinobacterium sp.
TCATCATCTGGTCGTCGCGACCGGCTGGTCGAAGCGTCAGGACGTTGCTGGCGGCCTGCTTCGACATATTCATCGATAACGCGCACACCGACCTGTACATAGGTCAATGGTCGACTCAAAAACGAGATCGTTCTAATAATCACTTGCAGCTGAACATCAGTAGCGGTCAGGGCTAAACTCCCTTAAACTGCAACAATGCAGACTGAACAAGCGCCCACCCTCACCCTTAGCCGTCCCGACAAAGGCGCGCGGCAATCCGTCTCAGCCAGCGGCATCTGGCAGGTGCATGCACTGGCGCAGCGCGCCACCATCAAGACCATCACCCGTACGCTCAAGCCGCTGCAAGGCGACAGCAGCGTGCAGTGGGACCTGTCGCAAGTGGTCAGTATCGATCATATTGGGGCCCAGTTATTCTGGAATGCCTGGGGTAAGGCGCGCCCGCAATTTCTGCAATTGACAGCGGGACAGGAAGAGTTCTTCAAGCGCCTTGAACAAACCGGTGTCATTGACATCCCCCCTAGCCGTGCGCCGCGCCTGACCTGGGTCATGAAGCTCGGTTTCGCGATGCTGGCGTTCTTTGAACATATGGCCGGTTTCATTGCCCTGATCGGACAAGTGATTCAAGACCTGTGGCGCTTTGCATTGCGCCCCGCACGCGGTCCATGGCGCGAAATTTCAGCCAATATTTTTCACGCCGGCTTTCAGGCGCTCGGCATCACGGCGCTGGTGGGCTTCTTGATCGGGGTGGTGTTGTCCTACTTGTCGGCGCAGCAGTTGCGTACGTTCGGCGGCGACATTTATCTGGTCAACATTCTGGGCATGAGCATCATCCGCGAGCTCGGCCCGCTGCTGGCCGCGATCCTGGTGGCCGGCCGTTCCGGGTCCTCGATTACGGCCCAGTTGGGCGTGATGCGGGTGACGGAAGAACTCGATGCGATGCTCGTGATGGGCATCTCGCATGGCTTTCGCCTGATCATGCCGAAAGTGCTGGCGCTGGCGATCTCGATGCCGCTGCTGGTGATCTGGACCGATGCGATGGCCCTGATCGGGGGCATGGTCTCGGCCAACATCGAACTCAATTTGTCGCCCCGGTATTTCATCTTGAAACTGCCCGATGCGGTGCCGCTGGCCAATTACATGATCGGCCTGGGCAAGGGTGTGGTGTTCGGCATCCTGATCGCGTTGGTGTCCTGCCATTTCGGTTTGCGCATCAAGGCCAATACCGAAAGCCTCGGGCACGGCACCACGACCTCGGTGGTCGCGGCGATCACCGTGGTGATTCTGGCCGACGCGGTCTTTGCCATTGTCTTTAACGGCGTGGGGTTTTGATGCCTCTGGCAAAAAATGGACGTACGGAACCGTTCCTGACCAAGAAACCGGCCGAACCCGTAGGGCCGCCGGTGGTCGAGATCAGCGGCCTGTGGACCAAGTTTGGCCGCACGGTGGTGCATCAAGACTTGAACCTGGAGATCTACGCCGGCGAGATTTTATCGATCGTGGGCGGTTCCGGCACCGGCAAGACCGTGTTGCTGCGCCAGATGCTGGGGCTAGAGCGTCCCGCGCGCGGCTGCGTGCGCGTGTTCGGTGAAGATATCAGCGCAGCCAATTCCGAACATTTGCAGCAATTACGCAATCACTGGGGCATGCTATTCCAGCAGGGCGCCCTGTATTCCGCGCTGACCGTATTCGACAATATCGCGCAGCCGATGCGCGAGATGCATGCGCTGCCGCCCGATTTGATTCATGATGCCGTATTATTGAAAATGAATATGGTCGGACTCGGGCCGGAGCATGCGTACAAGATGCCGTCGGATCTATCGGGCGGTATGGTCAAGCGGGTTGCGCTGGCGCGCGCACTGGCGCTCGAACCGCAGTTGCTGTTTCTCGATGAGCCGACGGCCGGGCTCGATCCGGATCTGTCGGAAAGTTTTGTGACGTTGATCCAGTCGCTGCATCGGGAACTGGGCTTGACGGTGGTGATGGTCACGCACGATCTGGACACCCTGTTCGCGCTTTCGACCAGGATCGCCGTGCTCGCTGAAAAACATGTGATTGCGCTTGGCCCGACGAGCGACATCATCAAGGTCGAGCACCCGTTCATCGAGCAATTTTTTCTCGGCGCGCGCGGCCGGCGGGCACTGACCGTGCTCGATCAGCCCCACCCGAACGGCCAGGACAGGAGAACTTAGTATGGAAAACCGATCGCATGCATTAATGACGGGGTTTTTTACCATTGCGCTATTGATCGGCGCGGTGCTGGCCGGTATCTGGTTCAATCGCGACCGGGTCGAACGCGTGCCGTACTTGCTGGCGACCACTTTGTCGGTGCCCGGCCTCAATCCCCAAGCGTCGGTGCGCTACCGCGGCCTCGAAGTGGGCAAGGTCGACGACATCGGTTTCGACCCGAAGGTCGCTGGGCAGATCCTGGTGCGCATCAGCGTCAACCCGGATACGCCAATTACCAAGAGCACCTTTGCCACCCTCGGCTACCAGGGCGTGACCGGGATCGCGTACATCCAGCTCGACGACCAAGGGCCCGCCTCGGCCCTGCTGCCGTCGGACGCCGAGCATCTGGCGCGCATACCGCTGCACCCGAGCCTGCTGGACCAAGTCGAAAAGCGCGGTTTGGCGATTCTCGACCAGACCGAGCGTCTCACCACAAAGGTCAATGACATGCTGAGCCCTGCCAACCAGAAATCCATGCTGGCCGCGTTCGACAACGTCAGCAAAGCGGCCACCGCATTCGGGGACATTGCGCACAAGCTCGAGCCGGCCGTGGCCAAACTGCCCGAACTGGCGGGCCAGGCCCAGCAGAGCCTGACCGCATTCAAGACGTTTTCGGACGATGCCAGCAAGCTGTCCAGAAATTGGGATGCGCTGGCCACTGGCCTGCAGTCGCCCAACGGTCCGATCGCAAAAATCAGCGCGACGGTTGAGCGGCTAGGCGGTTCGGTCGAGGGCGTGGTGAGCGGGATCGAGCTCGATGCCCTGCCGCACGTGATTGCCTTGACCGACGAAACCCGATCCTCGATGCGCTCCGTGAAACGCGCGATGAACACCCTGAACGAGCGGCCACAAAGCCTGTTGTTTGGCGGCCCGGGCACACCGCCCGGCCCCGGCGAAGCAGGTTTCGCGGCACCGACCAAATGAGGATTCCCGTGAAACTACCGTTCAAGCCTAGTCTGACCGTTCTGACCGTTGCCGCGGTGCTCGCTGGCTGCGCCACGGTCGCCCGCGGTCCCGCCATCGCCAGTTACGATTTCGGGCCGCTGCCCGTTCTTGCTGCAGGCACTACGCAACCGCCGCTGCCGGCGCTGATCGTGGCC
>JANPCW010000904.1:0-3261 GCA_031431155.1 Janthinobacterium sp.
CGCGGGGTCGACAGGTTCGACAGGAAGGAAATCCCTTCGCCCTCGCCCTTGAGGTAGTCGTAGCCCCATTTCCACTGCATCCCCGTCGCTTTGATGGTGATGTCGGCATTCGAGGTATCCTTCATGCCGACCACGGTCTTGGTCGCCGGCAGTGCCATCCCGATCACGATCAGGAATGGCACGATGGTCCATGCGATCTCCACGGAAGTGCTTTCGTGGAAGGTTGCAGCCTTGTGTCCAAGCGATTTGCGGTGTTTCAAAATGGAGTAGAACATCACGCCAAACACGGCAACGAAAATCACCAGGCACACCACCATCATCCAGGTATGCAGATTGTTGATTTCCGAAGCGATTTGCGTCACTGGCGGCTGCAAATTCATCTGCCCCTCGACCGGGCCGCCATACTTCTCGGCTTGCTCGGCCCATGCCGGGACGCCGGTCGCTGTCAGCGCCAGCCCGAACATCAAGGATTGAAGTCGCTTTGCATATGTCATGTTTTCCCCAACCACCCAAAATAAGAATTATTTTTCTGACGACGCCGCGATCCGCATGGGCCCGCATACGCCGAACTGCCTCCGCTGCGCAACCAGCCCAGCGACTGCATCGCACTTGCTAGATTGCAAAGTCCAATGAATTAGGACTCAGCCGCAAAAATTAGTCATTGATTATAGTCAAGAATACCCAGTCTCATCAAGGGATCCATTCGCAACCGGCGATTGAGCACGGTTTGACGTGGTTTTCGGTGGACAGAAAGGCGCGCTGTAGCGCATTGAGGGGCAGACCCGGCGCCCCATCGAACTATTTGGGCTTGCGCTGCAAGTCAAAATGGATGATCGCCTCGCCACTGGCAGTCACGCGCGGCCTCGGCCGGAACGCATGACCGTAAATGACCTCAAGCGTCAAGCCAAGCTTGCCATCGGGGCGACGCGCCTGTTCCAGCTTATCCTGCACGCGCTGCCAGTCGCGCCGGCCCAGCAAGCCGCGCCGCCGCGTCGCTAGCGGGTTGCCGCCCAAGGCGCGCACGTCGTCCAGCAGTGCCTGCGCAGTGGAATAGGTAAGCGTGATGGTTTCCATATCCATCACCGGGGTCGCAAAACCCGCCTCCACCAGCATGTCGCCAAAATCATGCATGTCGACGAATGGCAAGCCATGCGACGCGTCATCCACGCCCTCGAAGGCGGCGCGCACCTGCTTGAACGTATCGGGGCCAAAGCACGAAAACATCAGCAAGCCATCGACCCGCAACACCCGGCGCCATTCGGCGAATGCGCGATCGGCCTGAGGATGCCAGTGCAAGGCCAGGTTCGACCATACCAGGTCGACCGAATTCGGAGCCAGGGGCAACTCGGCAAAGTTTGCGCACAATAGGTCCAGCCCGACCTTGCTCGGCAACCACTTGCTGAGCATGTGATTGAGCGCGCCCAGCGTTGAGACCGGCGCCTTGGCCGCCGCCACCATCGCCGGCGCACCATCGAGTCCGAGCACATGAGCCGCGGGGAAGTGATTTTGCAGCAGCCCCAGGTCGGCACCGGCACCACAGCCGGCATCAAGCACGCGCTGCGGCGCGATTTTCACCAGACTCAAGCGTTCGTGCATGCGCGACGCTATTTCACGCCGCAGAAAATCCGATGGCAGCACGCGGGCCGGGTTCGCAAACAGCCGGCGCACGCGCGCCAAATCAATCGGCGCGCTCATTTTCGAGGGAGTCTGGGGTGGCAGCATGGTTCAAACGAGGGGGAGATGAGATAATGTTGGCAGTGTACAGGTTTGAAGGCAAGGTTGAGGGCGACCAATATGCTATCCCGAGTTCGGCAATGGTCGCGCGGCGCGCTGATGCCTCTGGCGCATGCGCTGTTGCCGTCGTCCTGCGCCCTGTGCGGGGCGCGCTGCGATACGCCCGTCTGCCCGCCATGCCACACCCAGTTCTTCGGGCAGGTGCGGGTGCGCTGCCGTCAATGCGCCAATCCGATCGGTGCTGAAGGCAGCACGCGCTTGTGCGCGCATTGCCCTACCAGCCCGCCGGCATTCGAGGCCAGTGTGGCGGCCACTGACTACGCTGCCCCGGTCGACCAGCTGGTGTTGCAGCTCAAATTTGGGGCCCGGCTCGCGCTGGCGCCCTGGTTTGCGCGGATGCTGCGCGCCGCCGTGCTGGAACAGCCCGATTTTGTGCTGCCCTCGCTACTGTGCCCGGTGCCGCTAGGGCCGCAACGGTTGGCTGAGCGCGGCTTCAACCAAGCACTGGAAATTGCGAAACCGCTGGCAACGGCGCTCGGCATCGGGCTGTTCCCGCGCCTGGCGACGCGCATGCACGATACCCGCGCCCAGTCGGCGCTACGCCCGGGCGAGCGCCAACCCAATATTGCGCATGCTTTCACGGTGACGCCCGGGGCGCTGGCACTGGTGCGTGGCCAGCACGTCGGCATCGTGGACGTTGTCATGACGAGCGGCCAGACTTTGGGCGAACTGGCCGCCACATTTAAACGGTTTGGCGCCGCGCGCGTAAGCAACCTGGTGTTTGCCCGCACGCCACCGCGTTAGACTTGCCTTTATTGAGGAGAACTTGCTTGTTTCATGTCGTTCTGGTTGAACCTGAGATCCCGCCCAACACGGGCAACATCATCCGCTTATGCGCCAACACGGGTGCGCAATTGCACCTGATCGAGCCGCTTGGCTTTCCCCTTGACGATGCCAAGATGAAGCGGGCCGGCCTCGATTACCACGACTATGCAACCATGAAAGTGCATGCAGACTGGGATGCATTCATGACATCGGTAGCGCCGGACCCGGCCCGCATGTTCGCGCTGACCACCCATGGCTCGGCGCCATTCGGCGACGCGCTATTTCTGCCCGGCGATGTGTTCGTGTTCGGATCGGAAACTCGCGGCTTGGCGCCCAGTCTGCGCGAATCGTTTCTGCCGGCCCGGCGCATCCGCCTGCCGATGCGCCCCGACAACCGCAGCCTCAATTTATCGAATACGGTCGCGGTCGTGGTCTATGAAGCCTGGCGCCAGAATGGCTACGCCGGCGGCGCGTAGGCCTTAGCTTAGGCCTTTGCTTAGGCTTTATTTTTGGCGCACCTTGGTCAGCAGTTTGGTGGTGGAACGATCATACTGGAACGCGATCGCCACCGCTTGACCGCCGTAGGCCAGCACCGCCTCGCCTTCCGGAATCGCGCCCATTTCATAGTCGCCACCCTTGACATAGATTTCGGGCCGCGCATCCAGCACCACTTGCAGCGCCGTGTCTTCGTCGAACGGCACC
>JANPCW010000905.1:0-2920 GCA_031431155.1 Janthinobacterium sp.
CCGATATTGAATTTCTCTGTTGCGTATTGGAAAAATTCGATGGCGCGGCGCCCCGGTCCAGGCGCGACCGGGATCAGCGGGAAGCGCTTATGGAGTGACCTGCACTTTTTCGACGAAATATTCGGACTCGCCAAAGCAAGAGCTTGGAACCCCTTTGTGCTGGGCGTAGGTGAGCACCACGCGTTTGCCGATGGCTGCATTCATGCTTTTGGCGACGGCTTGATCGCGTACGCTGAAGGTGAATTTCTCCGGGATCGCGCCCGGCATCGAGGTCAGCAGGATTTCCCCTTCATAGGTCTTGCAGATCCAGCCCTTTTTCGAGAATTTCTGGAGAAAGCCGGCGCGCTCGCCTTCGGAATACGACCAGCTCAGCGTAAACCATGCGTACAGGATGAAAATTGCCAGCGCCGCGCCTATCAGGGCAAACACCGAGACGGTCACACGTTTTGAGATTGTCATTTTATTGTTCGTTTTATTTGTGGTTAAGCGGGTTAAGCGGGATTAGTCTTTTCTGCCGGCCGACCAGTTCAGGCCGAAGCCGTAGCGTTCGTCCATCTGCTGGTGGGCCGTGATTCTGCCCTGGCCACCGAAATACTCAACCAGCTTGGTCACCTGCAACGTGCCGCCCTGATTTTCCAGCATGGCAATTGCGCACATCGACAAGTTGGTGCCGTTATCGAGCTTGACCTCGACCGGTGGCTGGCCCGGAATCTCGATCGTGACGACGGCGTCGGTCGCGGCCCAATTGGGCACGCCCTCGTAGATGAAGGCGTAGATCAGAACGCGCCGCAACTGGTCGAAATGGGCTCCGTTGAGGTACAGGTTCTCGCCACTGCTCACGGTGCCGGTGCGGTCATCGGCTTCCAGGTGGATGTAGGGGGCGCGATCGAACGCCCCCCAGCTATTGCCCAGCGCCTGGACCGCGCTCTTGGATCCATTACTCATCTCGAACAGGCAACCGATATCGAGGTCGATGCCGCTGGCCTTGCGCTCCTGCTTGCCGAACAACTTGCCCATCAAACCGGTCGGCGGTGCCTTGTCGGCGCCCATGTTCGCGCTTGCATTGCCGCTCTGGTTCCAGTTCAGGTTGACGCGGATCCGGCCATAGCCGGCGCCTGCGCGCTTGTCCAGCGAGACCTTGTCGCCCCGTTTTTCAAGCGTGATCTTGGACAGGGAGATTTTTTTCGCCGCCGGCTCTGGTACAGGGGCAGGCACCGGCACCGGCGCAGCTTCAGTGCCGCCGAAGTGTTTCAGCAGCGCCGACAGGCCGCCATTGAATCCCTGGCCAACCGCGCCAAAGCGCCAGCCGCCGTCGCGCCGGTACAGCTCGCCGATGATGACCGCCTTCTCGTCCTGGAAGTCGGCGCCGGAGAAGGCAAAGCTGGCCGCCGCCTGGCCCAGGGTCAGCGCGCAGGCGCCAAGCGCACGCATGGTGCCCTGGTCGGCTGCGGCGGTAAATACCAGCTTGTCGATCGAGCCCGGCAGGCGTGCCATGTCGAGCAGGAACACCGATTTATTGGCGCCCATTTCAAGCACGATGGCGTCCGCCGGCGCTTGCTTCTGGTTGAAAAACACCATGAAGCGATCGTCCGACAGTTTGCCGTCAGCGTCGAGCCCGAAGCAACTGACGTCGACCGTCATGCCCGGCGCCACGATGTCGAGCGCGACCGGGAATCGATCGCTCAGACCGAGATCGGCCAATTTTCCCTTTTGTCCGCGAGTGAATGTGCTCATTGCTGGTTCCCCTGGTCGGTCGTCTGTTTGTGTGTCGCAATTTGCTGCGGCGCGCTGCTGTCACAGTGGTTATCGCTATTATCGCCGAGCTGGCCGATCCCGAACAGGCGGGCCTGTTCGATGATTTGCTGGGCCCAGGCGCTGTGGGTCGCCACTTCGCACATCGATGCCTGCATCTGGAACACGGCCGGGCTGTCCGGGTCGATGATGCGCAGCGCCAGCTCGATGTCGGACTGCGCCACCCGGTAGTGGCGCTCGATCAACGCGATCTGGTCCGGGTGGATCGCGGTCTTGCCGATCATCCCGTGCGCCAGGTCTTGCGCGATTTCGGCCGCCAGCCAGGCCGGCTGCGCCAAGTGTTCGAACACCGGTGCGGTCAGTTGAAACCCGTGCGGGCGGAAGGTGGTGACCAGGCGCCCGATCACGCAGCCGAGCGGGGTCTGGTAGATCGTGCCTTGCTGCGGACGGCGCAGGCCGAGCAGGGCCAGCAGATCGTTGCCGCCGATGCGCAGCGCCAGGATGCGCGGACGCACCTGCGGCTCGGCCAGGCAGCGGCGAAACAGCTTCATCTCGTCATCGTCGAACACCTCGACCGTTTCCAGGGTCGGCATCAAGAAGTGCGTAGTGTGGCGCACCTGCCGAAAGTAGCTCTCGAAATTGTGGCGCGTTGTTTTCGGCAGCACGAAGCCGGTCAGCTTGTGCGCGCCCGGCATGGCCAGCACGCGCTCCATCACCTCGGCATTGCGCACCCGCACAAAGCGCAATGTGTTGGACTGCTCGCGCATGTTTTGCAGCGCCAGCGACAGATTGAACAGCGCGTAACTGAGTTCGCGTTCGGCCACCGCGTCTTCGGTGCAAAAAATGACCGAACGCAGCTGGTGCAGCTTGTCGCCATTGGCCACCGCCAGCAAGTCCTTATGGGTGGCCGGTACGTACAGCGAGGCGCCAAGCGCCGGTTTGTGGCTGCAATCGGTATAGATTGCATTCTCCGGATTATCCATCCATTGCACTCCTGATGAAGGCGACTGCTTGATAAGGCAGGTCCGGATCGACGCTCACCGGAATCGATTTTTCCTCGGCCAGCAACAGCAAATGTGCCACGTCCGGCGCTCTGGTGTCGCGCACCACGAGGCGTTCGGGCGCGCGCCGCAGCAGCACGCGGGTAGCCTCGCCGATGCCGGGCTTG
>JANPCW010000906.1:0-1857 GCA_031431155.1 Janthinobacterium sp.
GGACGCCGCTCATGTCGAACGATATACGTCTTGAACATGATCGTGGACTGGGACAGTCACTTTCCGTCGCTTCTTGCTTCGGGCGGAGCGGTTGTCACGGGCGTCTTCACTCTCCTCGGTGTCTGGATCGCCAACCGCAGCAGCTTCAAACAACTCACCGTCAAGCTTAAGCATGAGTCTGATCGGGAAAACCGCGAGGCACTGCGCGCGAGACTTGAAGAGCTCTATTCGCTTGTTGGCCGCTGGGCTGGTCATGTGGTCATTGAACACGTCATGTACCGGAAGGTCATGGACGGGGAGCTCAGCTACAACGACGCACTCGACTTCACGATCAATAACAAGTCGTTAGTTGACGCGAACCGAATGTTCACGCTTGCTGAGTTGTACTTTCCGTCAGCTCATGGAGCGCTGCAGGAGCTCAAAGCACTACGCGATAGGGCGGCCTCGATACAGTCGGACTTCAGGCATTTGTGCAAGCAAGGCGGCCGGCCTAGCCCCGAGCATTCACGCGCGCTTAGCCCTGTCTTGGAGAAGTTCAACGATGCAATTGGAAAGTATCTGCTGGAACTTTCCGAGCATGCCAAAGACGTATAAGCACTTCATCAAGCGGACGGCCTCCGGCACGCTTCGCGTGCCTTCGGCCGCCGCTCATGGCAAACAATGAACTGCGCCTCGATCCGCTTCACCACCTTCGCCGCACCAGCGCGCTTTTACCGCCTGGCCAACGCGCTCAACCCCTGGCTCTGGGCCGCGGCGGCGTTGCTCACCGTGGCGGGCCTCTACGTCGGCTTCTTCATCGCCCCGACCGATGCGACGCAGGGCGAGTCGTACCGCATCATCTTCATCCATGTGCCCGCGGCGTGGATGTCGATGGTGATCTACCTGGCGATGGCTTTCTGGGCGGCGGTCGGCTGGGCGCTCAATGCGCGCATGGCCTCGATGCTGGCCCACGCGCTGGCGCCGACCGGAGCGTTGTTCACCTTCCTGGCGCTGTGGACCGGTGCCTTCTGGGGCAAGCCGACGTGGGGCGCCTGGTGGGTCTGGGACGCGCGGCTGACTTCGGAGCTGATCCTGCTCTTTCTCTACCTCGGCTACATCGCGCTGGTGGCCTCGATTGACGACGTGGTGCGCGGCGACAAGGCCTCGGCCCTGCTGGCGATCGTCGGCGTCGTCAACGTGCCGATCATCTATTTCTCGGTGCGTTGGTGGAACACCTTGCACCAGGGCGCCACCGTCAGCCTCACGTCTGCCCCGAAAATGGCGCAATCGATGCTGCTCGGGATGATGCTGATGACCTTCGCCTTCTGGGCCTATGCCTTCGCCGCGGCGTTCACGCGGGCGCAGGCGCTGGCGCTCGAACGCGAGCGCGGCGCCGACTGGGTGCGCCGCGTGGCGCCGGGTGCGGAGTCCGCGCGATGAACTGGGGCAGTCTTGCCGAGTTCGCCGCGATGCGCGGTTACGGCCTGTACGTTTGGGGCGCTTACGGCATGACGGCGGCGATCATGCTGCTGGAACCCTGGCTCGTGCGCCGGCATCGAAGGCGTGCGCTGCGTGCCGCGACAACGAATTCGAACGAGGATCGATCCGCATGAAACCCCGTCACAAACGCCTGGCCGTCATCGGCGCCGTGGTCGCCTCGGTGGCTGTTGCCGCCGGCCTGGTGCTCAACGCGTTCCAAAGCAACCTGGTGTTCTTCTATTCGCCCTCGCAGGTCGTAGCCAAGGAGGCGCCTGCGGGCCGCACCTTCCGCGTCGGTGGCCTCGTCAAAGAGGGCAGCGTCAAGCGCAACGGCACCGAGGTCCAGTTCGCCGTCACCGACACCGCGCAGACGATGCAGGTCAAGTACGTCGGCATCCT
>JANPCW010000907.1:0-11198 GCA_031431155.1 Janthinobacterium sp.
AAAGCGCGCTCGCCAGCGCGGCCGTGGCCGCCGTGGCCGCGGTTGCAAGTTTGAATCGTCCGGCACAGGCCGCGCAACAGGATGTGAAATTCGCCAAAGACCCGAGCAACCCGCAACCGGGGCTTGAAGCTGCCCACACGCCGTCGCTAACCCTGGAGAAGCTCGAGCGCAAGGACGTCGCCTTCGGCAAGACAGCGGCAGGCGATTTCTACCGCGTCAGCATGCAGGCCAGGCATGAGGCCACCAAGGAACACCAAATTTTCGCGATCACGCTGTACCTCAATGGGGAATTGGTCGCCCAACACACGATGAGCCAGGACCAGCCCGAGGCATCGCTGCCCACCGTCAGTTTCGTGCAGCGTCTAAAAACCGGCGATGCCTTGCTCGCTGTCACCAGCTGCAACTTGCATGGGAAATGGGGCAACCGGGCCACGCTCTGAAAGCACATCTAACGGGCATTCCGGTGGCGCGCGGGCAAACCGGCCAGTTTCCCGGCCTTTGAAACATGGGCGGCTTGCGCGCGCCGCTTGCGCCGGCCCGCCAGCGTCAGCCCGTCACACGTCAGCCCGTCACAGTTAACCGCACCGTATGCTCTGCGCCGTCGTCGACCAGCGCGAGCACGTTACCATCGTGCGCCAGGCCATCGACCAGCATGCCCGCCGCGCCTGCCCGCCGCACCTCGATCTGGTAGACCGAAGCGCCATAACGGTAGCGCAGCTTGAAGCCGGGCCAATCGGCCGGCAGGTGTGGCGCCAGCGTCAGCTTGTCATGGGCCAGGCTGAGGCCGAGCAGCGATTCGATGATCAGGCGATACATCCAGCCGGATGATCCGGTGTACCAGCTCCAACCGCCGCGTCCGATATGGGGCGCCACCGCATACACGTCGGCCGCCACCACGTACGGCTCGACCTTGTACAGCGCGCACCCTTCCCGCGTGCTGCCATGGCGCACCGGATTGATCATGCGCAGCAATTCCCAGGCCCGCTCGCTATCGCCCATCTTGGCGAATGCCATCGCGGTCCAGATCGCCGCATGCGTGTATTGCCCGCCGTTTTCCCGCACCCCGGCCACGTAGCCGCGGATGTAGCCGGGGTTCAGGTCGGCCTTGTCGAATGGCGGATCGAGCAATTGCACCAAGCCGTAGTCGCGCCGCACCAGGCGCGCATCGACCGCAGCCATCGCGCTGCGGCTGCGCACCGGATCGGCCGCGCCCGACAGCACACCCCAGCTTTGCGAAATCGAATCGATCTGACATTCTGCGTTGAGGGCCGAGCCGAGCGGTGTGCCGTCGTCGAAATAGGCGCGCCGGTACCACTGCCCGTCCCACCCGTGCTCCTCGATATTGTGCGCCAGTTGCAGCGCCTCGGCCTGGCAGCGGGTGGCGAATGCATGGTCGCCGTGCAGGGTGGCCACCTCGGCAAAGCGCTGCAGCACCTCGTACAGGAAGAACCCGAGCCAGACGCTTTCGCCCTTGCCCTCCGCGCCCACCTTGTCCATGCCGTCGTTCCAGTCGCATGAGCCGATCAGCGGCAAGCCGTGCACGCCGAAGCGCAGACCGTGCATGATGGCGCGCACGCAGTGCTGGTACAGGTCGCCGCTCTGGCTGGAGCGGGTCGGCAGGTCGTAATACGAATCCTCGTCCGGCTTGACCGGACGCCCTTCCAGGAACGGGGCCGACTCGGCCAGCACGCTCAGGTCGCCGCTGCCGGTGACGTAGCGGTGGGTCGCCCGCGGCAGCCACAGGTAGTCGTCCGAGCAGTGGGTGCGCACCCCGCGGTCGGACGGCGGATGCCACCAATGCTGGACATCGCCTTCAACAAACTGGTGGGCCGCGGCCAGCAGCAAATGCGCGCGCAACAGCTGCGGCTCGGTGTGGATCAGCGCCATCACGTCTTGCAACTGATCGCGAAAGCCGAACGCCCCGCCCGACTGGTAGTAGCCGCTGCGCGCCCACAGGCGACAGGCGATGGTCTGGTACATCAGCCAGCCGTTGCTGATGACGTCGAGCTCGGGGTCGGGGGTCTCGATTTGGACTGCACCCAGCACCCGTTGCCAGTGCTGGTGCACCTGCGCGAGTGCGGCATGGGCCGCTGCGGCGCTACTGTAGCGCTGCACCAGGCCGCTGGCATCGGCATTGCGACGCCCGCCCACACCGAGCATGAACACCAGTTCGCGCTCTTGCCCAGGCAGCAGTTCGAACGGCACGCAGATCGCCGCGCACGGGTCCAGCCCGGCCCCGACCTTGCCGGACAGGCGCGTGCGGCGCATCGCAGCCGGACTGCCCAGATTGCCGTTGCGGCCGATGAATTCGGTGCGGTCAGCACTCACCGAGCGGGTCCCCGCATCGACGTTGAAGAACGCCACCCGGCCCGGGAACTCGGTGTTATACGGGTTTTTCGCAAACAGCGCGCCGCTTGCCGGATCGAGCTCGGTCATCACATGCATGCTCGACTTGGGCCGCATGTCGCCCAGCACCCACTCCACATAACCGGTGGCCGACAGGCGCCGCGTAACGGCCGAATCGTTGCGCACTGTGAGCACCGAATACTTGATGGCCGCGTCGAGCGCGACAAATACCTGCAGCTCGCTGCCGATGCCCTGTTCGCTATGCTCGAACACGCTGTAGCCGAACCCGTGCCGGGTCAGGTAACTGCCGCGTCCGCGCGCCGGCAACGCCGTGGGCGACCAAAACTGGCCGCTTTGGTCGTCGCGCAGGTAGAACGCCTCGCCGCTCTGGTCCGAGACCGGATCGTTATGCCATGGCGAGAGCCGGAACTCGTGGGCGTTTTCGCTCCATGTATACGCCTGGCCGCTTTCTGAAATGACGCTGCCGAACTGCGCATTGGCCAGCACGTTGACCCAGGGCGCCGGCGTGATGCTGCTCGCGTCGGTGCTGATCACGTACTCGCGCCCGTCGGGCGAGAAGCCGCCCAGCCCATTGTGCAGGATCAGTTCGGGCGGCGCGCTCGGCCCGTTGTTGAATGCCGTATGGTCTTCGGCGCGCAAATCGGGTACCAGCTGCGGCATGCGCGGCACCGGCGGGCCGATGCGCTTGATCTGTTCGGCCAGGGTGCCGCGCGTATCGGACAAGATTGCGCGCGCCACCGATTGCAGCAAGATCTTGTCTTCGCTGGCGATCTGGTCGGCCAGGCGCACGAAAATCCCGCCCGGCCGGTCGATCGCCTGGGCCTCGATGCCGGACGCGATCAGTCCCATGATCTGCTCTTGCAGCATTTGCCGATAGCCGGACTCGTCTTCGTACCAAATCACCAGATCGACCACCAGCCCTTTCAGGCGCCAGTAAGCATGCGCCTGCACCATCTGGCGCGCCAGTTCGATATTGGCCGGGTCGCGGATCTGCAGCAGCACGATCGGCAGGTCGCCCGAGATCGCATAGGCCCACAGGCCGGACTGGCCGCGCCGGTTGCGGATCAGAATGCCCAGCTCTGCGCGCAGCGCCGCGTGCGGATAGATGACCGAATTGGCCAGGCGCCCGTAGAGCTGGGCGTCCGCTTCGCTCGCGTTGAGCTGGCGCAACACCACCTGGCTGTGGGTCCAGGCCAGTTCGAACACCCGGTCGGCCATGTGGCGGTCCTGGTATTTGTCGATCAGGTGCAGGGCCGCGGTGCGGGTGTCGCTCATGCCGCTCACGATATCGATGGTGGCCGACTGGTCCGGCGCCAGCGTGATGGTTTTGCGGATCGCCACGATCGGGTCCAGCACTGGGCCTTCGGCGCCCGACAGCGGGCCCGCTTCCAGCATCGCGCGCGGCGCCGCGGTGCTGTTGCCGCGCCCGATGAATTGCGCGCGGTCGGTCTCGAACGAGACCCCGACCAGGTCGCCGTCATGCAGCGCCATCAGGTGCAGCATGAACGGCGTGTGCTCATCCTTGTGGCGCGGCCGGCGGGTGCACAGGATCGCGTTTTCGTGGCGCAAAATTTCGGTCTGCACGAACAGCTTGCCGAACGCCGGATGGGCCGCCTCGGCGGCGGCCGCGGTGAGCACCACTTCGGCGTAGCTGGTGACCTCGATGGTGCGGCTATGCCTGGAATTGTTGGTGATGCGGGTGCGGCGCAACTCGATATCGTCCTCGGGCGAGACCACGATCTCGGTATACAGATCGAGCCCGTGATCGGTACGGCGAAATTCGGCGCGGCCTTCGGAAAACACGACTTCGTAGTTTTTTGGTTCGACCAGGGTTGGCTGATAGGTGCAAGACCAGAAACTGCCATCGTAGAGATCGCGTATATAGCAGAAACTGCCCCAGCTGTCGCAGGTGCTGTCCTCGCGCCAGCGTGTGACCGCCAGATCCTTCCAGCGGCTGTAACTGCCGCCGGCGCTGGTGACCATGACGTGATAGCGCCCGTTCGAGAGCAGCTGCGTTTCCGGCGTTAGGGTATTGGCCTGATGCAGGATCCGCAGCGGCATGGTCTGCTCCGGCGCATGGGCCAGGATCGCGGCGGTCTCGCTGGTGTTGGCGTAAAACGCACCGGCCTTTGGAATGCGTTCCTGCAGCACCAGCAAGGTGGCCTGGAACAGCGGATCGGACTCGAAGCGGCGCTGCATCGGCCGCTCCAGCAGCAAATAGGCCAGTGCCAGCAAGCCCATGCCCTGATGATGCGTCATGAACGAGCGCACCACGGCGAACTCCTGGCCGCGCGGCAGGCGCGCCGCGGTGTAGTCGATCGCTTCGTAAAAGCCGTACCTGCCCATGAAGCCGGCCTCGGCCATGCGCTGCAAATTCTGGCATGCCGCCTCCGGCGCGACCATCAGCCCCAGCATGGCCGCGTAGGGGGCCACCACCAGGTCGTCGGCCAGGCCGCGCTTGAGCCCGAGGCCGGGCACGCCGAAGGCGCGGTATTGGTAGTTGAGGCTGGCGTCGGTGGTGTTGTAGCCGGACTCGGAGATCCCCCACGGCACGTTGCGCGCCTTGCCGTAGGCGATCTGGGAATCGATCACGGCGCGGTAAGTCTGGTCCAGCAGGGTGTTCGGATAGGTCGGCATCACCAGCAGCGGCATCAGGTACTCGAACATCGAGCCGCTCCAGGACAGCAGCGCGGGCTGTTGCGCGCCCGCGATGCACAACTGGCGTCCCAGCGCGAACCAGTGCTCCTGCGGCAGCTGGCCCTGGGCGATGCCGACGAAACTGGCCAGCCGCACTTCCGAGGCCAGCAAGTCGTAATAGCTGGCGTCCAGGCGCCGCTCCGACAGGTTGTAGCCGATCGCCAGCAAATTGGTGGTGGCGTTGAACAGGAAGCCGTATTCCATTTGCGCGAAAGCGCGCACCTGGCGTGCCAGTTCCTCGATCGAGGCCATGCGCCGCAGCGCCTGCGCGCTGCCTTGCGCGACCAACTGGGCCAGGCCGTGCTGGCGCTCGCGCTCGGCCGGTGCCAGGTCGGTGCTGGGGCTGGCGGTCAGGGATAGCTGGGCCAGCTCGCGCAGGGTCGGTATGCGGGTCAAGGCAGGGTCGAACAAGGTGTCGGGCGCGCCCACGATCCAGGGCGCCAGGTCGCTCAATTCATCGAGCGCGGCGCAGCACTGTTTGGCGAGCGCATCGGACCACTGGTGCAGCATCGGGTCGGCCTCCGGCGCCACCGCTTGCAGCAATTCTTGCGCGTCCTGGGCGAGCCCGTTCAGACCGGCGTACAGCTCGGGCAAGGTGGGCCGATGCAGCGGCCCAAGCCGCCCCAGCGCGTCCTCGATGGTTTGCAGGTTGGCCCGCAGCGCACTGCCGGCCTCCCCACCAAGCTCTTGCATCAGCCCTAGCGTAACGAGCATGCCATGCACCAGTTGCGGCGCCAGGATCGGCCGATCGACCAAGTCCGTCAAACCCGGATGCAAGGTCATCAGGTGACCGGCCAGATTGCCGCTGTCGACCGTCGAAATGTAGATCGGGTGCAGCGGCTTGAGGGTCAGCGTATCGTACCAGTTATAAAAATGTCCCTGGTACTGTTCCAGCTGGCCCATGGTATGCAGGGTCTTGGCGGTGCGAAACAGCAGCTGGCCGCCCGAGATAAAGCCGAAATCGTGCGCCGTCAGGTTGGCCAGCAGGGCCAGCCCCATATTGGTGGGCGAGGTGCGGTGCGCCACCGCCGCGGTGGGATGCTCCTGCATGTTGTCGGGCGGCAGCCAGTTGTCGGCCGGGCCGACGAAACGCTCGAAAAAGGACCAGGTCTTGCGCGCCAGGCTGCGCAGAAACACGGTTTGGCTGGCGCTCAATTGCATCTGATCGCGCGCGGCCGGACGGCTGATCCACCACGCGATTGCGGGTGCGCCAAACCACAGCAGCAGCAGCAGCGCGGCGGCCGGACCGTGGGCCTGCGGGCGCAGCCACGCCAGGCCGGCCGCGCTGGCGGCCGCCAGCGCTGGCGAAAACCACATCGCGCGCCAGTTGTCGGCCAGGCCTGCACCGGAACGGCACGCGCCCGAGGCTTGCCATTCGAGCAGATGGCGGTGCGTAACCAGCATGCGCCATACGGTGCGCACGATGGCGTTGAGGCTGAACCAGGCGTCATAAGGCAAGAACACCAGGGTCAGCAGCGAATGGGAGAAATGGATCCCGCTGCGGCGCCATGTGGCGTGGATGTGCTGGCGCCACAGGACATCATCGGGCTTTTGGGTCAGCTCGAACAGCGCACTCACCAGCGGGGTGAGGAAGATGGTGGCCAGCACGGCGCCAGTCCAGAACCAGCGCGAGGGCAAGGCGAACCACGCCAGCAGGAATGCAGCGGTCAGCACCGACGACATCAGGCTGCGGCGCAGATTGTCAAACAGTTTCCAGCGCGACAAGGCCGTCAAGGGATTCGGTTCGCGCGCGCCGTGCGCGCCCGGAACCCGCGCGAACAGCCAGCCGATCAATTGCCAGTCGCCCCGGATCCAGCGCCGGCGCCGGTTGACATCGTCGGCATAGCGCGCCGGATATTGTTCATAGAGCTGCGCATCGCTCAATAAGCCTGCCCGCAGATAGCAGCCCTCCAGCAAGTCGTGGCTGAGAATCCGGTTGTCGGGCAGGCGCTCGCCAAGCACGCGCTCGAAGGTATCGATGTCGTAGATTCCTTTGCCGATGAAGGAGCCTTCGTGAAATACATCCTGGTACAGATCGGACACGGTGCGGGTGTAGGGATCGATGCCGGCCTCGCCGCCGCATAGCTGTTCGTAGCGTGAGGCTCGTTCGCTGGGCAGGCTGACCGCCACCCGCGGCTGCAAGATGCCGTAACCCTCAACCACGCGGCGCCCTTGCGGGTCGAGCCGCGGATGGTTCAGCGGATGAGCCATGGTGGCGATGAACTGGCGCGCCGAATCGCGCGGCAACTGGGTATCGGTATCGAGCGCGATCACGTATCTGGTGCCGGCCAGCGCCGCTGTATCGCCCACGATCAAGGCGAAAGCGTCGCACCCGCCGCCGCGCAGGAAGGCATTGAGATCCTCCAGTTTGCCGCGCTTGCGTTCGCGCCCCATCCAAACGCGCTCGCGCGGATTCCACAGGCGCGGGCGATGCAGCAGCAGGAACGGATCGGAAGCGGGATCGGAAGCGGGGCCGGCGCCTTGCGCGCCACGATATTTCAAGTTGAGCGCGATGATGCACTGCTGCGCCTGCTGCAGCAAGGCGTCGTCCTCCGGCAAGCTCTGCGCATGTGCGTCGGGCAGATCGGTCAACAGGCAAAAGTGCAAACAGGGGTCGCGGTTTGCCAGGTAACGCACTTCCAGCGCCTCGCACAGGTCGGCCACGTTTTGCTCATTAAACAGCAGAGTCGGCACCGCCACCAGGGTGCGCGCAGTTGGGCTAATGCCGTGCTTGAAATCCATCCGCGGCAAGCGGTACGGGGTTGTTAAAATGCTCGCCAGCCAGTTCACCAGCGCCAGCGCCAGATGACTGCTGGCCAGCAGCGCCAGCGTCAGTACCAGCGCCAGCGACCAGCCCGGCAAGCCGTCGCCGCGCGCGCGCTCAAGCAGGAACGCCATGGCAACGGCAGTGAACAGCGCAACTGCGCCAAGGTAAGTAAGAAGCGGCGCGCGGCGCGCTATTTTCCGCACCGACTCAAACGCGTGAAGGTGGATCCCGACCCGCTTTTCCAGCGCCGGCAAGCCGCGCCCGGCCAAGTAATAGCCGACGTGCCGGATGCGGGCTTCGAGCCCGCCGCTTGCCGCGTCTTTATGTTCGAGCGCCAGTTGCAGCGCCTGCTCGGCGATCTCGGCTTCCGAGCGCGGGCTGCGCATGGCAATTTTTTCGATCACGTGGCGGTACTGGTCGCGCGTGGCGAAATCCATCTTGCCGTAGAGATCGGCCGGATCGCGCCGCAGTATCTGCTCGACTACGCTCATCGTTTCGACGAACTCTTGCCAATCCATGGTGGCGAGGAAACGCAAGCTGCCGATACTATTGCTGATTGACACCTGTTCGGTTGCCTGTTGCTGGATATCGGTCTGGATCTGTTGCTCGATGGTGAGATCGGTTTCGGCCAGCCGGTGCGTCATCCACGACAGCGCCAGAGTCAGCGCCGGGCTCTGCCCCTGCAGACGGCGCGCCAGTTCAGCCACGAACGCGCTGCTCATCGGCGGATTCGAGCGCGCCATGTCCGCCACCAGCAAGATCAGTCCGCTCGGATTTTTCTCCGCCGTGGTCATCATCTGATCGGCCCATGTGTTGGCCAGGTCGCGCTGGGCGCGGTTCTCGGCCACCCGCGCGGCCACCCGCCGCAGGTTTTCGATCAGGGCCAGTCGCAGCATGATCGGAATCGCCCACAGCTCGCCCAATTGCAGCGTGGCCACTTCCTGATAAGCGGCCACAAAGCGGCGCAGGCTCTCGGGATCGACCCGTCCGTCGCCATGCGAAATGATTTCAAGTGCGATCTTATAGGTCCGTGGGCAGCCCTCGGACGCGCCGCCCAGCCTGGGCAGTTGCTTACTGTAATCCTTCGGCAAGTGCCGCTTGGCCGTCCTGATCTGGTCTTCGATCAAGTAAAAATTGTCCAGCAACCATTCGGATGCGGGGGTGATCTGACGTCCCGCCTTGATCGCCGACGTCAGGGCGGTGCAGGTGTCGTTGATCAGGGTGGCATTGTCGGCCAGCCGCGCCAGCAAGCGGTCCGCGCCGCGCCGTTTGCTCAGCGCATGGCTGCTCGCCAGCGTTCTGCCATGCGCTTCCATCTGCGGCACGTTGTACAACTCCGAGCGCAGCGGCAGCTCATCGTCCGTTTCGTCCTCAGCGCTGGACTGGGCGCTGCCGCGCAGGGCCTGCGTCCAGGTTGATAGGTGGTCCGACACAAGCGTTGTTAGATCTCTCAACTGGGTCCTCGTTGCCATCATGGGTGGACGTCGCGACCCAAGCGCGCCGGTCGCGGGAAGCTCGCGTGCAAACGCATCGTGCCGGGATAGAAACACACGGCTCGTTCATAGTACGGCGATGCTGCCGGCGCGACGGTGCGCAAACGAACATATTCAATGCAGATCAATGCCGTTTTCACTCGCTCGGGATTTGACCGTAACGCCACGACGCCGTGCCACAAGTGCCGCAGCGCATATGCTGCACTGCGATCCGCAGAAATGAATGAATTTGCCGCGATGCGGTCGATTGTTGGAAAAGTTGGAGAAGGCGCCGGATAGTCGGGTATCGTTGTCGCCCACAGTCCTACCAACCTCGACCCAGGAAACGTTCATGAAGCAGTTGTCTCTCGTTAATGGCGGCGCGCTGAGCACCATCGCCACCGCTATCCTGTTTGCACTTGCTCCCCTTGCCAGCACGCTGGCAGCACCGGCGGTTGGCGCCGGCGCACCAGCGATCAGCGCGGCAAGGGTGGACCAGCGCCTGGCAGTCCTGGCCGATGAGTATTACGATGCGGCCGCCCGCTTTGAGCCGGTCAATGCGACCGACAATGGCGACAACCGCTTTGACGACCAGTTGGGCATGAGCATCGCTCCCGCCGTGCGCGCCAGGCAGTTCGCGCTCTACCGCAAGTTGCTGCGCCGACTCGATGCGATCGAACCCGACAGGCTCAATCGCCCCGATCGCACCAACTACGACATCCTCGCCTACGAGCTGCGCACAGCGTTGACGATGGAAAAATTTCCCGACCATTTGCTGCCGATCAACCAGATGGACAGCATCCCGGTCACCCTGGCCAATTACGCGGGCGGACAGGGTGCGCAAGCGCTCACCACGGTCGGGCAATACCAGGCCTACCTGAGCCGCCTGAATCAACTGCCGGCATGGATAGGCCAAGCCATCGCGAACATGCGCGAGGGCATCAAGACCGGCATCGTTTATCCGAAAGCGCTGATGGTGTCGGCCCTGCCGCAGTTTCAGAAACTGGTCAGTGCGACACCCCAAGCAAGCATTTTCTACACCCCGATCAAGAACCTGCCGGCGAGCTT
Organism: Janthinobacterium sp.; assembly: GCA_031431155.1. Lineage (GTDB taxonomy): Bacteria > Pseudomonadota > Gammaproteobacteria > Burkholderiales > Burkholderiaceae_D > JANPCW01. The sequence goes on from JANPCW010000907.1 coordinate 10,372, forward strand.
TTCGCAGGCCGACAAGCAGCGCCTGCGCGCCGCCTACCGCGCCACGATTGCCAGCAAGCTGCAGCCATCGCTGGCGAAACTGGCCGACTTCCTGCGGGATGAATATATCCCGGCCAGCCGCAGCAGTACCGGCTTGAGCGCGCTGCCGGGCGGCGCCGACTGGTATCTGGCCAGGGTCGCCAGTCAAACCACCACCGCCTTACAGCCGGAACAGATCCACGCGATCGGTTTGAAAGAAGTGGCGCGTATTCAGGCCCAGTTTGCGATACTCGGGCCGCAGCTTGGCTACACGGGCGCCCCCGCAGGCTTGCCGACCTGGGTCTCCGCGCAGGAGAAATTCCGCCCGTTCAAGACCGAGCAAGAAGTGCTGGAGGTGTACCGCAAGCTTGACCTAACGCTCCAGAAAAAGCTGCCGGCATGGTTCACGCTGATGCCGAAAGCCCCGCTTGCCCTGCGCCTGGAACCGGAACTGTCGCGCGCCACTGCCTCGGATCACTACACGGCCCCGGCCGCCGACGGCTCGCGGCCCGGCGTGTTCTGGTCGGTGGTCAACGATCCCAAGCAGTATGGCAGCACCGGCATGACCACCCTGTTCCTGCACGAAGGTTTGCCTGGACATCATTTCCACATCGCCCTGCTGCAAGAGATGAAGTTGCCGAACTTCCGTAAATTCGGCGGCAACAACGCCTTCACCGAAGGCTGGGCGCTCTACGCGGAAACCCTGGGCAAGGAAATGGGTCTGTTCGATCAGCCGGCCGACTACGTTGGCCATTTGACCGATGAACTGCTGCGCGCCAGCCGTCTGGTGGTCGATACCGGGATGCATG